>JBHELL010000045.1:0-5441 GCA_046263075.1 Actinomycetota bacterium
CGTCGTTCATCGCCGCGGTCGATCCCAACGCAGGCGCGCGCGAACGCGCCAAGCGGCTCGGCGCGGATCTGGTGATCGACCCCAACGAGCAGAGCGCCGCGCAGGCGATCAAGGAAGCGACCGGGGAGGGCGTGGATCTCGCGATCGACTTCGTCGGCGCGAACGCCGTGCTGAAGCAAGCGGTGTCGTCGCTCGCGATCAACGGGCGCGCGATCATCACGGGGGTATCCGGAGAGCGCATACAGCTCGGGCCCAGCGTCACTTTTGCCGTCTTCCGCACGACGTTGCGTGGGATCATGGGCTACACGCGCGCGCATCTCGAGCGAGTGATCGCGCTCGTCGCGACGGGCCGGCTCGACCTCTCCGGCTCGATCAGCGCCCGGTTGCCGCTCGACGATGCTGCCGAGGGTGTGCAGATGCTGATCGAAAAGCGGAACGACCCGGTCCGCGTCTTGCTCGACTGCGCCACGTAACATTCGCACCTTTCGCGCGCGCGCCCGTCGCGGAGCGCGCGTCAACCACCGCGGACGGCACATCTGCGTACGTTGTCCGAAAGGCGTGATGACGTCCTGCGAAGTGCTGCTGGATTGCGCCGGTCCGTCCCTCGTCGAGCCGCAGGGAACGCGTGGCGACGTGCTGAACCTCCTGGTCGTAGGCGGGAACCCGCTTGCAGGCAAGGAGTCGACGGATGAGGGGAAAGTCGTACCGCCGCCGCATCGTCTTCGCGGCGCTCGTGATCAGCGTTCTCGCGACGGGACTCGCGAAGGCTGATCCGGTGAGTGACGCGCTGTCGGCGCTCTTCAACATCACAGATGTCAAGGCGACGGGTGTCGACCCGACGCAGATCATCGTGTCGTGGAAAGACCGGTCCATCATCGAGTCGGGCGCGTACGTCCAGTACGCGATCGGTCTGAATGCCGAGCAGGATGGTCAGTATCAGACGGCGCAGACGGTCGGGCCGTGCCAAACGCTCCCCCCGGGTGTGGCTGCCACGACCAAGCCGGACGGCGTTATCGTGCCTGCGACGTGCACCACGACGCTGACGAACGAGCTGCTCCACGTCGGCCCCGCATTCGAAGGGATCATCTGGATCCGCATCGTGCCGTTCCTCGAGCTTCCCACCGGCTCCGGCCCGGGAACTGGGACGCCGATCCTCGTGGGCACTCCGTCGTTGGCGGATCCTGCGATGTTCGGACCGCTGCGTCCAACGGACGTCCTTTGCAACGGAGGCGGCCCGACCGCATGCGAGAACGTCACGAGCGTCACGATCACGTGGACCAACAACGGCGACCAGGACGAGAACTGGATCTTCCGCGTGCCGGGCGTCCCCAACCCGAAGTTCACACCGGACCCGTACAAGCGGCTCGGCGGACAGATCGCGTTGTTCCACGAGAACATCTCCGGCAACTTCGGCGCGGTGTTCAGCTACAAGGTGACCGCCGTGCGCGAGGAGAGCATCCCGCTCGCGGCCGACCCGCGACGTGGAGACCAGCTCAACGTCGATGAGATCTCGTATTCCGACGGCGGCGTCACATCGACGTCGCGCGGGAGCAACGGGACGACGATCATCCCCGTGAAGATCGCGCCGGTGCCCGCGCCGAGTGACCCCTGCTGCTTGATCGGAACGTTCACGTACCCGAACACGGTGACGATTACGTGGACCGACCAAGCGAACCCGCCGAACCCATACACGGACGAGGACGGTTGGTTCATCGAGCTCGGCCCCTCCACGAACCCCGACGACTTCCAGTCGATGTGGTCGACGCCGGGCACCCCCGGGCAAGGTCAGCGTAGCTACGTCGACCACGCGCTGGTCCCCGAGCGCGGCGTACGTTGCTACCGCGTCCGCGGCTGGCGCGCGCCGCCCGATGGGCAGCTTCCCGCCGTGTCGGCATACACGAACGCGGTCTGCTTCGGCGCGATCCCGAAGGCGCCGACGAACCTCGTCGCGGTTCCGCAGTCGAACGCCTCGGTGCACGTGACGTGGCGCGATAACTCGACGACCGAGGACCACTACCGCATCCAGCGATGCACCGGCGTGTGTACGAATGCGACGGGGACGTGGGTGACGCTCGACGATGGATTGCCGATCAACGCAACGAGCTACCTCGACGCGAACACCGTCGGCTTGACGACGTATTCGTACCGCGCATTCGCGGTGAACGCGTCGGGGCCAAGCGCGCCCTCGAACGTCTCGGTGATCACGACACCGAAATCGCCGCTGCCCGCGCCGAGCGCGCTCAACGCGCAAGGCCGTCAGCACGCGATCTACGTGACGTGGCAGGACAACTCGACGAGCGAGACAGGGTTCCGGCTCGAGTACCGCGCGCCGGGCGCCTCGGTGTGGGCGCTCCTCGACGAGGTCGGTCCGAACGTGACGGCGTACCTCGACAGCCAGTCGCTCGCTGCCAACCAAACGCGGTGCTATCGCGTGCGCGCGCTGAAGTTCGCGGCGGCGAGCGACCCGTCGAACGAAGACTGTGCGACGACGCTTCCGCCGATGGCTCCGAACGCCGCACCGTCTGATCTCGACGGCATCGTGAACTCGAACACGTCGATCGTGCTCACGTGGATGGACAACTCCAACAACGAAAGCGCATTCTCGATCGACGTCGCAACGGCATCGAACGTCCACTGCTACGACCCGGTCGCGGCGCCGCAGTCGCTCACGTTCCATCACCTGACGAACGCCGTGCCGATCAACCCGTCAACGCACGGCCCCTACGACATCAACTCGACCGGCGCGCGCAGCTTCACGGTGACGGGCTTGCTTCCGCACTCCGCGTACTACTTCCGGATCAAGGCGATCAACTGGGACGGCGAGTCCGACCTGGCGAACGCGTCTCCGGCAGCCGGAGCGACGGGTGGGTTGGAGAACGTGACGGCGTGCGGTACGTCCGGCTCGACGGTCCGTGGTACGACGTTCGGTCCGCCGGCGCCGGTATTCAACGACCCCAACGTCAACAACGAGACGAACGCAACCCGTTGCGACATGACGATCCTCGCGCCGCGCGGCGCGCACGACACCGTCGGCGGCTTGAAGGTTGAGGTCCTGTCGCAGATCGACGGGTCGAACATCGCGAGCAGCGACATCATCTACGCGGACGCGTCGAGCTACTCGACACCCGGACAGGTCGCGGACGGAGACGGCGGTATCGTGCCCGGCTCCGATCCGAACCGACGGAAGTACATCGTGGAAGACGGCGATTCGAGCGGATTCGCGGTCGACAACGCCAACAACAAGTGGACGGTCCCGTACTACTTCCGGCACGGCATCACCTACAAGCTCTTCGTAACGGCCTACCTGCAGGACGCGCCGTACTGGTCGAGCCAGCGGCCGATCCTCACCGGTGTGACGGTTGCTGCGGACTGCCCGCTGCCGAAGAAGCTCGGGAACACGCCGTGACGAGCTAGAGCTCGGGTCGACCGAGCGCGCGCTGAGCTGCAGCCTGCGCGCGCGCGTAGACCTCTTTGACCGGGCGACCGGATTCGCGCGCTACCAGCGCGCAGTCCTGAAACTCCGGATAAGCCCCGACGACCCCTCCGTCGGGGCTGCGCCCTACCTTCACCCTGATCGTTCCGCCTGCGACTTCGACGGACAGAACCTCGCGCGGAACCGTCCATTTCTCGAGCGCGCGGCGTCGGATCCCGAGTGTCGTCGTCTCGGCGAAGATCACGTCGCGCACCGCGCGTTCTTCAGCCGTGCCGACGAGGACGTTGAGCGTCGAAGCCGGACGGCCGCGCTTCATCAAGATCGGCGTGATCCACGCGTCATGCGCGCCGGCCGCGAAGAGCCGCTCGAGCACGTACTCGTAGAACTCGGGGTTCATGTCGTCGATGTTGGTCTCGAGCACGATCGCGGGAACCGGGCCGAAGAGGTCCGAGTCCGTTGCCGGCTCGCCGATGAGCAAGCGCATGACGTTCGGGATCTCCAGCTCGCGCGTCCCTGCGCCGTAGCCCGCGCGCGCGATGCGCATCGGGGGGATGTCGCCCCATTGCGTGACGGTTGCCGACAAGATCGCCGCCCCCGTCGGCGTAACCAGCTCGTACGGCTGGTTCTGTGAGTACAGCGGCGCGCCCTTCAGCAGCTCGACGACGACCGGTCCGGGGATCGGCAGCATGCCGTGCTCGGTCCGCATCATCCCCATGCCGGTCGCGACCGGCGAGGCGTAGAACTGGTCGATGCCGAGGTGGTCGAGCCCGATCGCCGAGCCGAGCACGTCGACGATCGTGTCCGCTGCGCCGAGCTCGTGGAACGGTACGTGGCCGACGTCGGTTCCGTGCACCTGCGCCTCTGCTTCGGCGAGTTTCCTGTAGATCGTGAGCGCCAGCTCGCGCGCGCGATCACTCACTTCTGCCTGCTCGATCAGCGAGCGGATGCTGAAGTAATTGCGGAACACGCTCGATTCGCCGCGAACCTTCACCTGGGCCGCAGATATGCCGAGCCGGTCGACGCGCTCGACCTCGAGCTCGAAGCCTTCGATCGGCAGTTTCGCGAGCGGAGTGGCGATCGCTTCGACCGGCACGCCGGCGTCGACCAGCGCGCCGAGCGTCATGTCGCCGGCGATGCCGCTGAAGCAGTCGAAGTACGCGATCGTCGTCACTGGACAGTCCTCAAGATGCGCGCGGCGAGCGCCGCCGCGCCGAACCCGTTGTCGATGTTCACCACTGCGATACCCGGCGCGCACGAGTTCAGCATCGTGAGAAGCGGGGCCAGTCCGTTGAAGCTCGCCCCGTACCCGACACTCGTCGGGACGGCGATGACGGGCGCGCTCACGAGCCCGGCGACGACCGAGGGCAAGGCTCCTTCCATCCCGGCGACGACGATGAGGGCGTCGGCCGCGCGGAACGCGTCCTGCGCGGCGAGCGTCCGGTGCAACCCTGCGACGCCGACGTCGGTGATGCGCATGGTCTTGAGCCCGAACGCCTCTGCGCACGTGACCGCTTCTTGCGCGACCGGCAGATCCGAGGTCCCGGCGCACACGACGGCGATGTGGCCCAGCGGCGCACCGCCGGCCGACCGGAAGACGATCGTGCGCCCGACCTCGTCGTAGCGCGCGTCCAGATCTTTGACGGCGTCGAAGTGCTCGGGCGTCGCGCGCGTGCCGAGGATCGCGCCGTCGTTGTGGGCGAGCAAGGCCTTCGCGATCTTGCGGACGTGGTCGGGTGTCTTCCCGGGGCAGTAGATGACCTCGGCGAAGCCCGTGCGCACCTCACGATGGGTGTCGACGCGCGCGAAACCAAGGTCTCGCACCGGCAGCGCGGCGATGCGTTCGCTTGCCTCCGCGGCCGTCACGTCGCCGCGCGCGACGGCATCGAGCAAGTCTTGGAGCGTTCGGGGGTCCACCAAGCGATATCCTAGCCCGGGCCGTGACTCTTAGTCAGAGCGCAACTTCGATCATCGCCGTCGTGGCGATCGCGATGTCGGTGCTCGCCTTGCT
>JBHELL010000046.1:0-6603 GCA_046263075.1 Actinomycetota bacterium
ATCTACGAGATCGGGTACGAAGCCGCCAACCGTCCCGCGTGGTTGCCGATCGCGGTCCGGGGACTCCGATCGGCCTTGAACGCATGAAAGAGCTGCAAGAGCTCGCCCGTCTGTGGAACGTCCAGCCCTCGTACGACGACGTCACCTCGACGAGAAGGAGCGCGGAGCCCGACACGATCCTCGCGGTATTGCGCGCGCTCGGCGCCGGCGTCTCGTTCACATCTGACATCGAAGACGCGATCACCGAGCGCCGAGAGCAGCTGTGGGCGCGCACGCTCGAGCCGGTGACTGCGTCGTGGGACGGCACGGCGCCGTCGGTGCTCGCGCGTCTTCCCGCCGGCGCCGGCACGGTGACCGCCAAGATCGAGATGGAGAACGGGGGCGAGCGGTCGTGGGAGGTCGATGTGCGCGCGCTCACCCCGGTCGAGCGCGACGACCGGCACGTCACCGTCGCATTGCCGGTGGAAGGCGCGGTGCCGCTCGGCTACCACACCGTGCGCGTCGGTGACGCCGAAACGATGCTCGTGCGCGCTCCGTCCCGGATGCCGCAAACGCCGCCGAGAGCGTGGGGCGTCTTCGTGCCCCTCTACGCGCTGCGTACGGCGCGCGACTGGGGGTCGGGCGATCTCGGCGACCTGCGCGCTCTGCTCAAGTGGGTCGAGGCGCTCGGCGGGAACTTCGTCGGAACGCTGCCTTTGCTCGCCCGCTTCGACGATGACCCGTCGCCGTACTCACCGGTCTCGAGGCTCTATTGGGACGAGATGTGGCTCGACCTTGGTGACGCGCCACAGGACGTGCCGCGCTCGACGGAGCGTGTCGATCACGATCGCGTGCGCGCGCTCAAACGTCGCGCGCTGCTGGCGTCGGACGAACCGGTCGCCGAGCCGGACGAGCGGCTCGACGCCTACGCCAGGTTCCGGGCCGCAGGCGCGCGCCACGGCCGCCGGTGGCCGTCGTGGCCCGAGAACGCGTTGCACGCGCCGGATATGGACGAGTACACGCTCCACGTGCGCGCGCAGCAACTCGCCCGCACGCAGTTGCGCGCGCTGTCCTCCGAGCCGGTGTCACTTGTGTTCGATCTGCCGCTCGGCGTCCATCAGTACGGGTTCGACACCTGGGCGTTCCGCGATTCGTTCGCGCTCGGGGTGCACGGCGGGGCGCCGCCGGATTCATTCTTCACCAAAGGTCAGGACTGGGACTTCGCACCGCTGCATCCCGAACGCATCCGCGAGAACCGGTATGCGTACCCGATCGCGTGCATGCGCGCGCTGATGGAGCACGCGCGCGTGTTGCGCATCGATCACGTCATGGGGTTCCACCGGTTGTGGTGGATCCCGCCGGGAGCGTCGCCCGATCACGGCGCGTACGTCCGCTATCACGCCGACGAGTGGTATGCCATCCTCGCGCTCGAGGCTCGGCGGCACGATTGCGTCGTCGTCGGCGAGGATCTCGGGACGGTTCCACGTGAGGTTCGGCGCTCGATGGGGCGCCACCGCGTGCTCCGGACCTACGTCGTGCAAGAAGAAGTCACGGAGAACGGTCTCAACCCGATCCCCTCCGGCTCGATCGCGTCACTCAACACGCACGATATGCCGCCGTTCGCGTCGTACTGGCGCGGGCTCGACATCGACAAGCGCCGAGAGATGGGGCTCCTCGACGAGCACGAAGCGGAGCACGAGCGGGCGCGGCGGGCGTCGTTGACCAACGCCGTCGCGCGCGAGGTCGGCTCGTCGATGGATGAACGCGACGTGCTGCGCGCGCTGCTTCGGTCGCTCGCGTCGAGCCGCGCGCGGATCGTGATGCCCGCGCTGGAAGATCTCTGGGGCGAGACCGAGCCGCAGAACATCCCGGGAACTGGGAAAGGATTCGGTAACTGGGAACGGCGGGCACGCTACCCGTTGGAGGAGATCCCCGCGGACGTATCCGCGTTGTTGCGAGACCTCGGGGACGCGCGATGAAAACACAGAACCCGCCGCTCACCGACGACGACCTCTACCTCTTCAACGAGGGCACGCATCATGCGCTCGCCGGCAAGCTCGGCGCCGTTTGTCGCGACGGCGGAACGTGGTTCTCGGTGTGGGCGCCCGATGCAGAGCGTATGTCTGTGGTCGGCGACTTCAACGGATGGAACCCCGGCATAAACCCGATGCACCCCCGCGAGAAATCCGGCATCTGGGAAGTCTTCGTCCCCGATTGCCCGACCGGCGCGTGCTACAAGTTCCACGTCGAGTCTCGCTACGGATACCGCGCAGACAAAGCCGACCCGTTCGCCTTGTACGCGGAGCAGCCGCCGCGCACCGCGTCGCGCGTATGGAACCTCTCGTACGAGTGGAGCGACGACGCCTGGATGCGCGCGCGGCCGAGCGGCCTGTCGGATCCGATGTCGATCTACGAGATGCACATCGGGTCGTGGCGGCGGGGCGACGGCGACGCGAAGCTCTCATACCGCGAGCTCGCCGAGCAACTGCCCGCCTACTGCGCCGACATGGGCTTCACCCACGTCGAGCTGCTGCCCGTGATGGAGCACCCCTTCTACGGCTCGTGGGGGTACCAGACGACCGGATATTTCGCGCCGACGTCTCGCTACGGGTCGCCGCAAGACTTCATGGCGCTGATCGACGCGTTTCATGCAGCCGGCATCGGCGTCATCCTGGACTGGGTGCCTTCGCATTTTCCGACCGATGAGTTCGGGCTCTCGTACTTCGACGGCACGCACCTGTACGAGCACGCCGACGCGCGCCAGGGGTTCCATCCCGATTGGAAGAGTTACATCTTCAACTACGGCCGGAACGAAGTGCGTTCGTTCTTGATGTCGAGCGCTATCCACTGGCTGTCGACGTACCACGTCGACGGGCTGCGCGTCGATGCTGTCGCGTCGATGCTGTACCTCGACTACTCGCGCGCGCAAGGCGAGTGGATCCCGAACGAGTTCGGCGGCAACGAGAACATCGACGCGATCCGGTTCTTGCGCCGCTTCAACGAAGATGTCTATCGCGCGCACCCGGATGCGCAGACGATCGCTGAGGAGTCCACCGCCTGGCCGATGGTGTCGCGCCCGACCTACGTCGGCGGGCTCGGCTTCGGGATGAAGTGGGACATGGGGTGGATGCACGACACGTTGCAGTACTTCTCGCGCGAGCCGGTCCACCGCCGGTTCCACCACCACGATCTCACCTTCCGCGCGGTCTATCAGTTCAGCGAGAACTTCGTGATGCCCCTCTCTCACGACGAGGTGGTGCACGGGAAGGGCTCGCTGCTCGGCAAGATGCCGGGCGACGATTGGCAGCGGTTCGCGAACCTGCGCGCGCTGTACGGATATATGTGCGCAGCGCCTGGCAAGAAGCTGCTGTTCATGGGCGGCGAGTTCGGGCAGTGGCGCGAATGGAACCACGAGCATTCGCTCGATTGGCACCTGCTGCAGTTCGAGCCGCACGCCGGCATGCAACGGTGGGTGCGTGACCTGAACCACGTCTACCGCGCCCAGCGCGCGCTGCACGCGACCGACGGCGACCCCTCCGGCTTCGAATGGATCGACGCGAACGACACGGAGCAGAGCGTGTACTCGTTCTTGCGCAAGGGACCCGAGGGCGAATCGATCGTGTGCGTCATGAACCTCACGCCGGTCCCTCGCTACGGATATCGCGTCGGTGTGCCGCTCGGCGGCCGGTGGGAGGAGATCGCGAACAGCGACGGCACCGACTACTGGGGAAGCGGGGTCGGCAACATGGGCGGCGTCGACGCCGACACCCTCGCGTTCCACGGCCGCCCGTACTCCATCGCCCTCACGCTGCCGCCTCTCGGGTGTGTGCTGCTCAAGGGGCAGCCTTGACCCGGCTGGGCGCGCGCCCCCTCGCGGACGGCACGACGGAGTTCTGCGTTTGGGCGCCGGTCGCGACGCGCGCGTCCGTCGTGTCGGAGGGCACTCGGTACGACCTGACGTCGCGCGTGCGCGGCTACTTCGATGGCATCTTTCCCATCGAGGCCGGCGCGCGCTACCGATTCGCGCTCGACGACGACGAGCCGCTCGCAGATCCTGCGTCGCGTTCACAACCCGACGGCGTCCACGGTGAGTCCGAAGTCGTCGATCTCTCCGCCTTCGACTGGACGGACGGCACCTGGGAGGGGATGAAGCCCGGCGTGCCGATCATGGAGATCCACGCCTGCACGTTCTCCTCCGAGGGCACGTTCGACGGCGTCATCCCGTCGCTCCGCGAACTGCGCGCGCTCGGCATCGGCGCGATCGAGATCATGCCGGTCGCACAGTTCCCCGGCGCGCGCAATTGGGGCTACGACGGCGTGTTCCCGTACGCGGTGCAGAACACGTACGGCGGACCGCCCGGGTTGATGCGGCTCGTCGACGCTGCACATCGCGAAGGCATCGCCGTCATCCTCGACGTGGTCTACAACCACCTCGGACCCGAAGGCGCCGTGCACGACCGGTTCGGCCCATACTTCACCGACCGCTACCGGACACCCTGGGGACGAGCCGTGAACGTCGACGGACCGGGCAGCGACGAGGTTCGCCGTTACTTCATCGAAAACGCGCTGCAGTGGCTCGTCGATCTCCACATCGACGGCTTGCGGCTCGACGCGGTGCACGGGATCTTCGATACGTCGCCGTACCCCTTCCTCGCCGAGCTTGCCGACGCCGTGGCGCCGACGGGCAAGGTTCTGATCGCAGAGAGCGAGACGAACGACCGCCGTGTCGTCACGCCGCGCGCGCACGACGGCCTCGGCGTGGACGCCGTATGGAGTGACGATTTCCACCACGCCGTCCACGCCATCGTTACCGGCGAGGACGACGGCTACTACTGCGATTACGGATCCGTCGAGCTGCTCGCGCGCGCGTACACCGACGGGTTCGCCTACCAAGGCGAGTATTCCGCGTACCGCGACCGCCGGTACGGCTCGCCGGCAGGGGGGTTACTTGCCGAGCGCTTCGTCGTGGCCATCCAGAATCACGACCAGATCGGCAACCGCGCGTTCGGCGAACGGCTCGACCGGCTCTGTTCGTTCGCGCAACGGAAGCTGGCGACCGGGTTGCTGCTGACGTCGCCGTTCGTGCCGCTCATCTTCATGGGAGAGGAATACGGTGAAGAAGCGCCGTTCCTCTACTTCGTGTCGCATACCGATCGCGCGCTGCTCGAGGCCGTGCGGAAAGGTCGCGCGGAGGAGTTCGCCGCGTTCGGGTGGAAGGACGAACCGCCGGACCCGGGGGACGAGAAGACCTTCCTGCGATGCGTGCTCGACCGTTCGCTGCGTAACGACGGGACGCACGCGCACCTGTACGAGCTGTACCGCACGTTGCTTGCGTTGCGCGCGCGCCCCGCGCTCGCGACCGGACACAAGGAGAACGTGAGCGTCGAGTGCGACGGCTCGACGATGATCGCGCGCCGTCATGCCGGCGGTGACGAAGTGACGATCGTGTTCAACCTCGGAGACGTCGCGACGGCCGTGTCCATCCCCGGCGCGCGCCGGCGCGTCGCGCTCGACTCTGAAGACGCGCGTTTCGGCGGCTCGACCCCGTGCGTGCCCGACGGCGCGCGTGCGCAGCTCGCGCCGTGGTCGTTCGTGATCCTGGAGGACGCATGAGGGTGTGGCCGGGGCGTCCGACGCCGCTCGGCGCGACCTGGGACGGCGAGGGGGTCAACTTCGCGATCTTCTCCGAGCACGCGACGGGCGTCGAGCTGTGTCTGTTCGAAACGCCGGAGGACGAGAAAGAGAGCGCGCGCCTGGAGATCCGCGCGCGCACGGATCTGATCTGGCATTGCTATCTCCCGGACGCGCGCCCCGGACAGCTGTACGCGTACCGCGTGCACGGTCCGTACGCGCCGCAAGAAGGACATCGCTTCAATCCGAACAAGCTGCTCGTCGATCCATACGCGAAGGCCGTGACGGGCGGCTTCCGATTGCGCGAAGAGATGTACGGATACCGCATCGGCGCCGACGACTTGAGCTACGACGAGCGCGACAGCGCCCCCTGGGTGCCGCGCACGATCGTGGTCGATGACTCGTTCACCTGGGATGAGGACCGGGCACCCGGCATCCCGTGGAACCGCACTTTGATCTACGAAGCGCACGTGCGGGGGATGACGATGAAGCACCCGGCGATCCCGGATGACCTGCGCGGCACGTATCTGGGGTTATCGATGGACCCGATCATCGATCACCTGTCCTCTCTCGGCATCACCGCGATCGAGCTGCTGCCGGTCCACCAGCACGTGACGGAAGCAGGGTTGCAAGAACGCGGGCTCACGAACTACTGGGGCTACAACACGATCGGCTTCTTCGCGCCGGACGTCCGCTACGCGACCGCCGCCGACGGACGCCAGGTCGGAGAGTTCAAGACGATGGTGAAACGCTTCCACCGCGCGGGGATCGAGGTGATCCTCGACGTCGTGTACAACCACACCGCCGAATCCAATCACCTCGGCCCGACGCTGTCGTTCCGCGGCATCGACAACCGTTCGTACTACCGCCTCAGCCCGGACGATCAGCGCTTCTATATGGACTTCACCGGCACGGGGAACAGCCTCAACGTCCTTCATCCGCGCGCGCTGCAGTTGATCATGGATTCGCTGAGGTACTGGGTCACCGAGATGC
>JBHELL010000047.1:0-9675 GCA_046263075.1 Actinomycetota bacterium
GGTCAGGCTTAACTACGCCGAGCCGCGCGCGATGCTCAATCCGGGCGCGAGGGACGTTCGGAGCGATTCGAAAGCCAGTCGACGAGGGCGTCGACCGCGCGCGGGTCCTTCCGAAGCTGATGACCGCCGCCGGGGATACGAACGAGCTCCTTCGGTTCGCCGGCCTTCTCGAACAGCATCTCGGCTTGCGCGTAGGGGACGACGTCGTCTGCGTCGCCGTGCACGATGAGGAGCGGGCGGGGTGCGATCTTGCGGACGGCGGCAAGCGGAGCGACGTCGGAGAACTCCTTGGCCCACCCGTCGAGATCGCGCGGGAACGCAGGGTCGCGGATGATCCCTATGTTGCGGAAACGGTTCACGACCGCGCGCGCATCCTCCTCGCTCTGCAACCCGAACGCCCCCACTGCTGCGAAGGTAGCGACGGCATCGATCTCTTTCCGCTCCGCTGCGACGCGCAGCGCCGTACTGCCGCCGGCGCTCGAACCGACGACGGCGAGCGGCGCGCGCACGTGCACCCACATCGCGTCGATCGCCGCGCTGAGGTCGCGGCACCATCCTGCGATCGAGAAGTCGCCGGGCGAGTTGCGCGCGCCGCGGAAGTCGAACCACATCGCGGCATAGCCGCGTTCCGCAAGCGTGCGCGCCAGTCGCGCGTAGCCTTCGTCGTTCGGGTCCGGCGGTCCGCCCGGGATCCCATGACACAAGATGATCGCCCAGTCGTAGCTCTCCGGCTCGACGAGGTGACCTTCGATGCGAAGGCCGTCGGATTCGAAGACGATCGAGCGTGCGCCCATGCGCGCGTAGCCTACCGGCCCCGAAACGAACCGAGCGTCCTCCAAGAGGACGCTCGGTTCGATGTCGTCGTTGCTTATGTTCGAGCCGCGCGCCTGCGCCGCAGCGCAGAAACTAGACCCGCCGCAGCGAGCGCGAGCAACCCGGCCGCGGCCGCCTTGCTCGACGATCTCGATGTGGGGAGACCCGGCATCGCGACGCGGTGCGAGTCGTCCACGATCAACGGCGCGGCAAGCGTCGTCGCCTTCGACGTGGCCGGCTTCGAGGCGGGCAGCTTCACCGGCGTCACCGCGGAGGCTTGCGAGTCCGCCCGCATCGGGATCGATGCGTTGACGTCGATCGCGGCCGCGTTGCTCCGGCCGTCGTAGAGGGACGGATCCGCGATCTGGATCACGGTCGCGTGCGACGGCACGCCATTCGCGCTGACCGCGAACGTGTAGTAGTAGCCGGGTGGCACCACGTTCGGGTCGTTCGGGATCTGTGCCGACAAGGAAACGCCGCTCTGGGAGAACCCGGGAAGCACGACCGTGCGCGAGTCCGAGTCGGTGATGTGCGTGTCGGACGGCAACCGCGAGAGCACGATCTTCGAGACCGCATCCGTGTTCGACGGGTCGAGCGTGAGCGTGACCGAGCCGCCCCACGTTCCGTGCGTCTGGCCCGTCTTCACCTTCGGGTAGTTGCCACCGTCTGCGTACAGGTACGGCGGGAAGAACCGCTCGAACGAGGGATCCTTGAGATTGGACGAGCCGCGGTAGTTCTGGGCGGAGCCTTGCGGACCGTTGCCTTCATTGATCGGCGCGTGGCCGCCGACGAGCACACTGCCGTCGGGCAGCAAGATCGCGGTGTTGTGGTACGTGCGATCGCGGCTCGACGACGACAGCGGCGAGAACGTCCCGCCACCGTTGCCGTCCGGCGTGAACACTTCCGCTTGGTGCACGGGCGACTCGCTGCCCGGGATGATGACCTCGTCCACGTCCGCACCGTTGAACAGCGTCACCTGCCCGTTGGGAAGCGTGACTGCGGTGGAGAACCAGCGGCGGTTGTTGAGCTGTGGCCCGAGGGCGCTCGAGTACTTCCACTCGCTGGCGTTCGTGATCGCGTTCGTCCCCTTCGCAACGGTGATGATCTGCGAGAGAGGCGTCGCGATCTCACCGCCGGGTGCCGTTCCGAGCGTTCCGCCTGCCACGAGGATCTGTGCTTTGTCGTACGGCGGCTGCAGCGCAAGCAGTGTCGAGGTCGCGCCGCTGACTGCCGTGCCGAGCGCAGGAGCGCCGACCACTTGCCAGCCAGCGGACGGGTTCGCCGTGTCGAGCGCCTTCAACGCGTTCCACTGCGCCTCGTCGTATGCCTCGCCCGCAGGGCCCCACATCTGACCGGCGCCGGAGTAAAGGATCGCGCCGTTCGGCAGCACATGCAGCCGCGCGAACAACGGAAGCGAGATGTCCTCGCTCGAGGGGTTCTGAACGACCGTGCCGTTCGACGCATCGTCCGTCGGGGCGACGACGCGCGTCTCGGTCTGTACGACGTTGAGCGGTCCGAGGTGGGAGATGTAATCGCTCGTGTCGTTCTGGTCATACGCGGTGTAGTTGTCGGCGTCGTTCGTGTCGAAGCCCGACGAGTTCCAAAGGAGCTTTGCGACGCCCCCGGCGATCAGCAGGTTGCCGTTCGGCTGCGTGATCATCGTGGGGTACCACCGGTGGTGAGCGAGGTTCTGGTCGAGGTGCCAGTCGCTCCCGCTCGACGTGCTGGTCGTCGACGAGTTCAACACGTGCTGGTTGTCCGAGCCGTACAGCTCCGGGAGCCCTGCGCCGAGCTGGTCTTGTCCCGCCGGGAAGGGCTCTTCGGTGGTCCAATGTGTTCCGCCGATGGCGACGAGCTCGCCGTTCGCGGCGAGGCGCTGGTCGGTGCAGAACAGGTCGTCGCCCTCAGGAGCGTTCGCGTCCAAGAAGAAGACCGGTGCGCCCGAGCCTCGAAGGTCGAGGACGCCGGTCTTGGAGTCGCCGGCAGCCGCGCCGTAATTGAAGAATCCTTGACCGCCCGCCGTCTCGAGGTTCTGCAAGCCGTTCCAATACTCGATGACGCCGTTCGGGAGCACGACGGCGCTCGCGGCCGCGGGATACTTCTGCGCGTCTTGCGGCGTTGCAGGCTTCGGGGGATCGAATTCCGCGGTCGAGATACCGGACGATGCGCTCGGCTGGAATGGGACGCTCCAACAGCCGGTCGTGGAGCAAGCCGGAACCGTTGCGTTCGCCGGCGTGCCGGCGGCGATCATCGCGATCATCATCGCGGAGACGACTGATAGCGAGGCGACACGGAAACGTTTCCGGGTCATGCCGATCCTCCCTCGGTGGACGACGAGCAGGCTCGCGCGCGCGAACCCGACCATGTGGTTTTCTTCGCGTTCGGGCGGAATCCTGCCGGGGGGAGGTTTTAGCCGGCCCGGGCCAGGAGCGTCCCGAAGAGGTCGATCACGGTCGTCAGGGTGCTCGGTCGAGCGACCCCGTTGAACATGATCACATACACGAGCGGCACCCCGTCGTCCGGGGTCACCCAGCCGGCCATCGTCCTGACGTGGGCGAGCGAGCCGGTCTTCCCCACGAGGTTGCCGGCAGCCGGACCCGTCTTCAGGCGCTTCTCCAGCGTGCCGGGCCGTCCGGCCACCGGCATCGCCGCACGGACCGCCTCCCAGCCGGGACCGTCGGCCGTCAGGATGTGCTCGACGAGTGCCCCCACGGTTCGGGGGGTCACCCGATCGATGAGGGAAAGGCCGGAGCCGTCCGTCATCGTCATGCCCGTCGTCGGCACGCCGAGCGAGCGCATGGTGTCGAGGACGACCGAGACACCCGCCCGGGTCGTGCCGGCGCCGCCGAAGGCGGCGCCGAGATCCTTCAGCATCGTCTCGGCGTCGAAGTTGATGCTGTAGCGCAATGTGAAATCGACGATCTCCGCCACCGGCGGAGACTGCACGCGCGCTATCTCGGTAGAGCCGGCGGGCGCGCGCCCCAGCACGACGTCCCCGGCGACGACGATGCCGCGGGCCTGGAGCGCTTGCTTCAAGAAAGACCCTGCCGACAGCGCCGGGTTCCGCGAGAGCACCTTGCCCTTCAGGTCGAGCCGTCCTTCGTTGACGGTGAGCGCACTGAGCAAGCCCGTTTCGGGATCACCGGTGAGGTAGCGTGGCAACCATCCGTCTTGTGTCCGCCGCGAATCGAACAGCGACTCGTCGGCGTACAGGTTCCCGGCAACCGTACGAACCCCGGCCGCAGCGATCCGCGCAGCGAGGACGTCGATCGTCTCGAGCGGATGGGCGAACGCAGGCCGCTTGATCTCGTCGGTCGGCTTGGGCAAGTAGCGCGCGCGCCGGAACGCCTCCGTCGCAAGCGTCGGATCGCCGCCGCCGACGAGCGTGAGTGACGTCGGGGCGGTGGGTGGTCCCGTACCGAGGACGCGTGTCGCGAACCGATGCGTTGGACCGAAGCGGACGATGCCGCTCGTCATCGTGAAGAGCTTGAGGACCGAGGCCGGCGTCATTGGCGTACCGCCGCCGACGTCGATCAGCGGCCGCCCGCCTCGGAGGATCACGAGCGCCGAGGAGCTGCCCCGAGCGGCCGGTTGCTCCAGAGAGGTGTACGCGCGCGCTTCGATGTCGCGCTGGGGGGTTCGCTCCGGTACGTACGCGCGCGCAGGCAAAGCCGTCGTCGCGACGAGCAGCGTGGCCCCCAGGAGGCAGATCTTGGCCCGCATCGGCTCGTAATCCTACGGGCCGGTTTGACCCTTCGCGCGGCGCGCTCATACCGTTCGCGCATGGCGCAGGTGAGCGGTCGCGAGCAGTTCTTCCAGGTCGCACGATCCGAAGGCGCGCGCTACCTGTTCGCGAACCCCGGCACGACCGAGCTGCCGATCTTCGATGAGCTCGCAGACGACCCGGGCCTCGAGTTGATCCTCGCGCTCCAAGAGGCGACCGCCGTCGCCGCCGCGGACGGCTACGCGCTCGCGACGCACCGACCGGCGCTGGTGAATCTTCACATCGCTCCCGGGGTCGGCAACGGAGTCGGGAACATCTTCAACGCGGCGTGGAACCGATCGCCCATCGTCGTGACCGCAGGACAACAGAACATCAACCAGCTCGTACAGGAACCGATGCTCGCCGCAGATCTCGTGCGGATCGTCGAGCAGTTCTGCAAGTGGTCCTACGAGGTCCGCCGGCCCGAAGACATCGGCGTCGTCATGCGCCGCGCGTTCAAGATCGCGGCGTCACCTCCGACCGGACCCGTGTTCGTTTCTATCCCGTGGAACTACCTCGACGAGACGGTCGAGACGACGGTTCCACCGTCGAGCGAGCTCTCGCACGCCGGGGTCGCAGGTGACGGTGTCGTGCGCGCAGCCGAGTTGCTGCGCGCGGCGGAGCGCCCGCTCATCATCGCCGGCGACGAGGTCGGCCGATCGTCAGCGACGGAGCACGTCGTCGCGCTCGCCGAGCTGCTCGGCGCGCGCGTCGTCGGTGAGGTTCTCTCGGGCCGGTTCGTGTTCCCGATGGATCATCCGTCCTGGAGTGGATACCTGGCGCCGGTGAATCCCGGCATCCGTCACGCGCTCGAGCAAGCCGACGTCGTTCTCGTGCTCGGTGCGCAGATGTTCCCGCCGTTCTTCTTTTCCTCGATCTCGGCCGTGCCCAACGGCATCACGATCATCCAGGTCGACCCCGATCCGTACCAGATCGCGAAGACATATCCCGTCGAGCTCGGATTGCGCGGTGACGTCTGCGCTACGACGCGCGCGCTCGGCTCGTTGCTTTCATCGCAGCTTCCCGCCGCCGCCTTCGCCGAACGGTTCGGATCGGTGCGCGACGCGCGCGCGCAAGCCGTCGCCGGGCTGAACGCGGCGATCGACCACCAGAAGACGCTCCACCCGCTCCCTGCCCTTGCCGCGGCGGCTGCGGTCGTCGACGCGTTCGACGGGCCGACGTCTGTGGTGGACGAAGCGGTGACCAACACCGCCGCCGTGCGCGCGGTGTTGCGGCAACGCGATCCGGACTCGTACTTCTTCTTCCGCGGAGGCGGGCTCGGGTGGGGGATCCCCGCGGCTGCGGGCGTGCAGCTCGCACAGCCGGACCGAGGCGTTGTGGCGTTCGTCGGAGACGGCGCGACGAACTACGTGCCGCAGTCCCTGTGGACGCTCGCGCATCACGACATCCCGGTGAAGGTCGTCGTGCTGAACAACGGCGGCTATTACATCTTGAAAGCCCAGCTGCTCGGGATGGCGGGCAAGGCTGCGAAGAAAGAGGTGTGGCCGGGGATGGACATCGCGGACCCGCCGGTGGACTTCATGTCGCTCGCGGCGGCGTACGGCGTGCCTGCGGAACGCGCGACCTCTGCGAAAGAGGTCACCGCGGTCATGCGCAAAGCGATGGATGCACCCGGTCCATTCCTCGTCGAGATCCCGATCGACCGCTCGCTGAAGCCCCTCGGATGACGCGCGAAGACTTCGGCATCGAGGGTCCGATCCAGTCACGCATCGACGAGGCCGTCGCTAATCAGGACGTCATCTTCAAGGACACCTTTCCCGGCAACCTCGGTGTTCGGGTGACGTCTGCATCCTTCGGCCGAGCGTCCGGCACGCTCGACGTGGACGCGCGCGTGCGACACCCGGGCGGATACGCGCACGGCGGGGCGCTCGCCGGGTTCGGCGACACCCTTGCAGCGTGGGCGACGTTCCCCTCGCTCGAACCGGACGAGATCTTCACGACGATCGAGTTCAAGGCGAACTTCATCTCCGGCGTTCGAACTGGCACAATCACCGGCGAAGCGACGGCGATCCACAAGGGGCGACGCACGATGGTCATCGACGTGAAGATCGCCCAAGGCGATCAGCTGGTCGCCGTGATGATGGTGACGCAAGCGATCATCCGCAAACCCGGAGTGACTCAGGAAGAGGTCGCGCCCGACGAGGAGTGAACGCGCGCGCTACTGCAGCGTCACGCCTTCCGCGGTGAGCGCGGCGCGCAGGTCGCTCGTCGCAGCAGCGATCTTCGCGCGCGCGTCGTCGTCGTTCGAGCCCGCGGCAGCGAGCGTTATCCGCACCTCGTCGCCCTGCTCGTAACCGCTCGCTCGCGACTTCACGTAGACGTCCGGGTGGCGTTGCTGTGTCGATCGCAGCACGTGTGCGATCGAGGACTCGTCGAGCAGGTCGGTCTCGAACGTCACTTCCGCGAAGCCGCCCGGGCCGAGCACCTCGGCGAGCGTCGGTGCGAGCGTGTTCTCCCACATCCAATACAGCTCCGGCGGCACACCCGGAAGCGACACGATGGTGACCGTGCCGAGGCCCAGCACGATCCCCGGCGCCGTTCCGACGTGGTTGTCCAGCGCGCGCCCTCCGGCCGGGAGGTCGGCCATGCGCATGCGCGCCGGCCCGAGGGTCGCATCCGTTACCGCGCCGCCGGCGGCCAGCTCTGCGAAGCGGCGCCGCACGATCGCCTCCGCCTCGGCGTTTCGTTCTTGCGCGCGCTCGGTGCCGATCGCGAGCGCTTCTCGCGTTCGGTCGTCGTGCGTCGGCCCGAGCCCGCCTTGGGTCACGATCAGCGAAGGCGCGCGCGCGATGGCCCCGCGGAGCTCGGCGCCGGCGACGGCCGGCTCGTCGGGAAGAGTCGTGAAGCGGCGCACGGATGCTCCGCGCGCAGCGACGCGTTTGGCGATCCAGCTCGCGTTGGTGTCGAGCACGATGCCGCGCAGCAGCTCGTCGCCGATCGAGAAGATCTCGACGCTCTTCACAGCCGGGCCACCGCACGCCGGATCTGTGCCGGCCGCAACGCGCCGCGGTCGGTGAGGACGGCATCGAACAGCGCGAGCGGGGTCGACTCGAACGGCTCGCCCGGGTCGAACCCGGATGCGATGAGCTTCGAGCTGCACCCGATCGCGTAACACCCGATCCCCGCGTCCAGGGCGGCGAGTGCGAGCACATGCGTGCCGACCTTGTTGACGACACCGTCGCCGGTGATCGCGTCGGCGCCGACGAGTGCCACCGTCGCGTCGCCACATGCGCGCGCGACGCCAGCGTCCGGGATGACGCTCACGTCGAAGCCGTCCCGGTCGAGCCGCCGTGCGAACCCTCGTCCTTCGCCGCCCGGCAGTGACGCCGTGCACACGACCGACGAGATGCGCGCGCGCGCACGCTGCAGCGCCTGCAGAACCGCAGCCGAGCCCGAGTGCGTCACGACGACGTTCGAGCGCCCGCGAAGCACCCAGCGGATCTGATCCGCGGCTGCCTTGGTTTCGGCGCGCGCGCGCGTCACGAACTCGAGCGGGTCGCCGTCGTCCAGGGCTTCGTCGACGAGCCGCCGCACGAGCGCCATGGCCGGATGCGCCTTGATCAGCGCGCGCCCCGCGCGTGCGATGTCTCGCCGCGTGCGGAGACCGGCGAGGCCGGCCGCCGCTCGCGCGCAGACCTCGAGCGAACCCGACCGCGTGTCGGAGACGGCTCGACGGATGTGATCCCACGGATCCACGCGCGCATGCTACGACGACGCCCCGACGCTGTTCCGGCCGGCGCATCTGCAGAGCGGTAGCATGGCCGCGTCGCCATGAACGTCGATCCGTTCGATCTCGCGTCGTTGCTGTCGCTGCGCGAGCTGATCGGATCCGTCGGTCGCGGCGGGCTGCCAGAACTTTCGGCGCTGGCTCCGATCCCTCAGGCCCGCTCGATCGCGATCCTCCCCGGGTCCTTCAACCCTCCGACGGCGGCGCACGTCCTGCTCGCGGAGCGAGCGCTCAGCGAAGGGTTCGATCGCGTCGTCTATGCGTACGCGCGCTCGACGGTGGGGAAGCGGCCGAACGGCTTGATCCCGGAAGATCGGATGCTCGCGGTGCGCGCCGCCGCGACCGAGGCCGGCATGAGCATCGCCGTGTGCTCGCACGGGCTCTACGCCGACCTCGCCGAAGCTGCTGCTGCGGCGTTCGGCGAGGTCGAGCTCTCCTTCCTCGTCGGCTCGGACAAGGTCATACAGATATTCGAAGAACGGTGGTACGAGAACCGCGAGGCTGCGCTCGACCGGCTGTTCTCGCGCGCGCGGCTCGTCGTCGCGCCCCGGGCCGATCAAGGCGAGCGGCTGAAGGTCGTGCTGCGCGCGCCGGAGAACCGCCGGTTCTCCGATCGCGTCGACATCCTCCGGTTGCACCCCGCCGTTTCTGATCTTTCGTCGACGCGCGTGCGCGGTTTGTTGCGTTCGGGCGCGGATCCGACCGGTCTATTGCCGCAGTCGGTGGCCGACGTGCTCGTTTCCGTGCGCGCGTTCGCGGCACCGGAGGTCGTCGACGGTGAAGAGGTCGACGCGTATCACGTGCGCGCGCAGCTCGTCGACGCGTTCTGGCGATGGCGCGGGAACGATGCGACGGGTGCGACCGCATCGATCGATCTCTGTTCGTTGTGGCGAGCCGCCGTTGCGCCGGGCGAGAACGGGAAACGTTTGCGCGCGCTCATCGTGAACGGATCACTCGACGAAGATGTGTTGCACGCCGCTGCTGCAGCGGGCTGACGTGTAGGACGTCTGCTCTAATTCTCACCCGCGGCGTTTGACGGCCTGGGGTTTTCGCGGTCTCGCATCTTTTCCTGTTGTTCCTCCTATTGACACGACACGTCGCGAGGTCGTATCCATGCAGTCTGCTTCACTCTTTCCCCCTTCCCTGCGGTCCGTCGGTCTGTCGCTGTGCATTTCGCGCAGCCTCGTTGGGGGTGTTGTCTCGTGCCGGTCGAATCACGCCGTTCTCGCATGTTCCCGTTCTTGGACGATGCGATGTGCAAGGGCCTCGATCTGGAGTTGTTCTACGCGGAGTCGGGTGCTGCGATCGTCAAGGCGAAAACGATGTGCTCGCGCTGCCCGTCGAGAGAACG
>JBHELL010000048.1:0-14160 GCA_046263075.1 Actinomycetota bacterium
ACAACGTGGTGCTGATCCCGCTGGCCGCGCTCGGGTTGGTGAACCCGATGCTCGCAGGGCTCGCGATGGGGCTGTCGAGCGTCTCCGTCGTCGCCAACGCGCTCCGATTGCGTACGGTTCATGCATGAACGGGATGTTCTCGCCGCACCGGTAGGAGTCGCGGTTGTCGTTGGAGCAACCTGCGACCAGTAGTATCGGACGCATGGGTGAGGGAGATCGTCGGCGCGTCATCATCATGGGTGCCGCGGGCAGGGATTTCCACAACTTCAACACGTGCTACCGCGACGAGCCCGATTGCGAGGTCGTCGCGTTCACGGCGACACAGATCCCGTACATAAGCGACCGGACCTATCCGGCGTCGCTGGCGGGGCCGCTCTACCCGAAGGGAATCCCGATCGTGCCCGAGGAAGATCTCGGGGATCTCATCCGGGAGCGTCGCATCGACGACGTCGTGTTCGCGTACTCCGACGTCTCGCACGAGCACGTGATGCACGTCGCATCCGCTGCGATCGCAGCGGGAGCCGACTTCCGCATGCTCGGACCCGCGCGCACGATGCTGCCGTCGCAGCGTCCGATCGTCGCGGTATGCGCGGTGAGAACCGGCTCCGGCAAGTCGCAGACGACACGACGCGTGGTCGAGGGATTGCGCGGTGCGGGGCGCAAGGTCGTCGTCGTGCGGCACCCGATGCCCTACGGCGATCTCGAGCAGCAGCGGTGGCAGCGTTTCGCCGGCTACGACGACCTCGAGCGCTACCGCGTCACATAGAAGAACGCGAGGAATACGAGCCGCACATCGACAGAGGCACGGTCGTGTATGCCGGTATCGACTACGAACAGATCCTCCAACGCGCGGAGGAAGAGGCCGACGTCGTTGTCTGGGACGGCGGGAACAACGATCTGCCGTTCTACCGCCCGGACGTCCACATCGTCGTGGTGGATCCTCTCCGCGCGGGACACGAGAGCAGGTATCACCCGGGGGAAGCGAACGTGCGGATGGCCGACGCGATCGTGATCAACAAGATCGATTCGGCCTCTGCCGAGGACGTCGATGCCGTCGAGCGGTCGGTGCGCGCGATGAATCCACGGGCCAGTGTCGTGAAGGCGCGCTCACCTGTGACGGTTTCCGGCGGCGTCACGCTCGAAGGAAAGCGTGCGCTCGTGGTCGAGGACGGCCCGACCCTGACGCACGGCGAGATGACGTACGGCGCCGGAGTCGTGGCCGCGCGGAACGCCGGGGCAACGCTCGTCGATCCGCGGCCGTTCGCGATCGGAACGATCGCCGAGACGTACGCGAACTATCCGAACACGGGAACCGTGTTGCCCGCGATGGGCTACTCCGACCAACAGATCGCGGATCTCGCGGCGACGATCAACGGCTCGGATGCCGACGTCGTCGTGATCGCCACGCCGGTCGATCTGCGACGGTTGACGACGCTCGAGAAGCCGGCGGTCCGTGTCACGTACGACCTCGAAGAGGTCGGAACGCCCGGCATCCCCGACGTGCTCGCGCCGGTGCTCGACTCCTAAGCATGCTGGTGGTCGTCGCACTCGGCGGCAACGCGATACAACGCCAAGCCGGTCGCGGAACGATCGACGAGCAACGCGAAGCCATCCGTGCGACCTCGGACGCGCTCGGACGCGTCGTCGCAGCAGGGAACGACCTGGTCGTCACGCACGGCAACGGACCCCAGGTGGGCCGGATGATGGACCTCGACGAGTCGTCGGGATCCCCGCACTACCCGCTCGACGTGCACGTCGCGGAGACGCAAGGTCAGATCGGCTACCTGTTGCAGCAAGAGCTCGGCGCCGCCTTCGCGCGCGCGTCCATCGCCCGTTCCATCATCGCCGTCGTGACCCAAGTGGTCGTCGATCCGATGGATCAGGCATTCCTGTTCCCCTCGAAACCGGTCGGCCCGTTCCTCGACGAGCCGGCGGCGGCCGCGCTGCGCGCGCGCGGAGAGGCTGTGAAAGAGCTTTCGCCGCGAACGTGGCGCAGGGTGGTCCCGTCGCCGAGCCCGCTCGAGATCGTCGAGGCTCCCTCGATCGCCTCGATCGTGCATGACGGCATCGTCCCGATCGCGTGCGGCGGGGGCGGGATCCCGGTCGTACGCGAAGACGACCGCTACCACGGCGTTCCCGCGGTGATCGATAAGGATCTGGCGGCCGCATGTCTGATCGGAGCGATCGGCGGCGACGTCTTGCTGATCCTCACCGACGTCCCGCGCGTCGAGCTCCATCACGGCACCGCGCGCGCCGAGCCGCTCGATCGCTTGCCGGCGCGCGATGCGAGGCAGGGCGTCGCGAACGGAGAATTCCCCGCAGGCTCGATGGGACCGAAGGTCCTCGCGGCCGCGCAAGCGGCCGAACACGGCGCGCGCGCGATCATCGCGTCGCTCGCCGACATCGATGAGGCGCTCGCCGGCCGTGCCGGAACCGAAGTCGTTGCCTAGACTGCGGTCCGATGTCCTGTTCGCTGCATCGCCCGATAACGATCGGCTCTGTCGCCATACGCAACCGGCTGTACAGAGCGCCGGTCCTCGAAGGCGCAGGCAGTGACGGCGATTACGCAGCCGTCTACCGCGAAGCGTTCGAACCGAACGCGCGCGCCGGCGTCGGGCTTATCGTCCAAGGCTCGTCGTGTATCACCGAAGAAGGCCGCTCGTCGCCCGGGATGACCTTGCTGACGAGCCGTGAGCGCGTGCTGCGGCTCGACGAAGTGACGCGCGCCGTACATGCGCACGGCGCCCGTATCGTGATGCAGATCGGTCACGCAGGGATCTTCGCGATGGAAGGATGGCACCACCCGTACGCCGACGCGCGCCGCGCGCCGCTCGTCGCTGCGTCCGCGCCGCCGGTGCACGTCCGTCCCGCGCTGCTCGGCGTTCCATTGCACGTGCCGTCGACCGACGAGGTGCGCGCCATGGCGGAAGATTTCGGCCGCGCGGCGGCGTGGGTTCGAGAAGCCGGGTACGACGGCGTGCAGGTCGGCTCCGCGAACGCGAAGCTCGTGCATCAGTTCCTGTCGCCGTACTACAACCGCCGCGACGACGAGTTCGGGGGATCGGTGCGCAACCGCGCGCGCATCCTCGAAGTGATCGCCGACGCCGTGCGCAGACACGCCGGAGACGACTACATGCTGAGCGCGAAGATCCCGATCGACGAGCACGCGCCACCCCTTGCGCCGCGCATCTCGTTCGACGAAGGGATGGAGTTGTGCCGGCTCGCGCAGGAGTTCGGTTACCACGCGATCACACCCGTAGGGCTTTCGGTCTTCCCGCACGGCTCACTCTGCCGCGGCGCGTACCCAGCGTCGATCGACGACACGGCTTCCATCCGCAGGCGGCTCGACGATGCATTGGGCGGGTCGCGCTTGCGGCGCGCGATCGTGCGTTGGGGCTACCGCCGAGCCGCGCGCGCGTTCCCGTTCGCGCCGGTATGGAACCGTCACATCTTCGCCGCAGCCAAACGCGCTGTTTCGATCCCGGTCTTCGCGGTGGGCGGTATCCGCACGCGCGCGGAGTGTCTTTCGATCCTTGATGCGGGGGAGGCGGACATGATCGGCATCGGGCGACCGTTCTACGCCGAGCCGAGCTTGCCCGCCCGGCTCCTTATGTACGACGAGGCTTCCGCGCTGTGCGTGTCGTCGAATCGTTGCGTTCCCCCGCAGATGCTCGGCCTGCGCGCCGCGTGCTACAACCCGCCGGTGCAGCGCAAGCGCGCCGAGATGGAGCGCGCGCGGGACTAGCGCGCGCCGAGCGCGTCTGCGAGCTGACGCAAGAAAAGCCCGACGTCGGTCACCATGCCGACCGATTGTGTCGAGCCTCTATCTGCCAGCTTCGTCACCACCGCAGGGTTGATATCTACGCAGACCGTCGTGACGCTCGCCGGCAACAGGTTTCCCGTTGCGATCGAATGCAGCATCGTCGAGACCATGATCGCCATCCCGACGCCGGGGATGCGCGCGCGCATCTGACGTTGCGCTTCGATCATGTCGGTGATCACTTCGGGCATCGGCCCGTCGTCGCGTACCGACCCTGCGAGGACGTAGTCGACGCCCTTGCGAACCATCTCGTGCACGATGCCCGACGTAAGGATCCCATCATCTACCGCAGCTCTGAAGGAGCCCGCGCGGCGCACGGCGTTGATCGCCCGGATGTGATGCTCGTGGCCGTGCTCGGCCGCAACGCCTTCGGATAGCTTGACGCCGAGCGACGTCCCGAAGATCGCCGCTTCGCAATCGTGCGTCGCGAGCGCGTTGCCTGCGAACACGACGTCGACCCATCCGTTCCGTATCAGCGCGCAGAACGCATCGATCGAGCCGGTGTGAACGACGGCGGGGCCGAGCACCCACAGGATCCGCTCGCCGCCGTCGCGCACCTCGCGCATCCGCGTCGCGATCCGGTCGACCATCAATCCTTGCGGCTTCTCGCTGGAGACCTCGCTCGACATGAACGTGAACGCGCTCGCGTTGCCACCGCGCGGCCGCTCGAGCGGCGTCACCTTGATGCCTTCGTGTCCGCACACGATCGAATCGCCGGCGCGCACGTCGGACATCGCGATGGTGCGCGCGCGGAGGCCCTCGACGACGATCGCGCAATCCATCTCTGCGTTCTCGACCGGAATCCACGTGCCGTCGACGCGCACCTGTGTGCGCAGGTTCGTCGTCGAGTAGAAGCCGTCGGGGAAGACCCCGTCGCGATCCGCCGCGACGAGATGCGCGTCGCCGGTGTCGGGTGGGGTAGCGCCGAGCCCCGCGAGCCGGGTAAGCAGCCGGTCCATGGTTCCCGGATCGTCCCCGCGAAGTGAGATGCGCGCGTACGACGTCTCGTCGTGGGTGTGACCGATGTCGAACTGCTCGATGCTGTAGTCGACACCCGACTCGACGATCTCGTCCAAGATCCGGGGCAGGATCAGTGAGTCGATGATGTGGCCGCGAACCTCGACGACCTCAGTCTGCATCGCCGTCTCGTCATCGTCACGGAGCCTGACGTCGACGTTCTGCGCTTCGACCTCGAGCGCTGCCATCGCCTCTTCGATGCTTGCCACGTGCAACGGGAGCTGCTCGTCGACGAGCCGCTTCGCCTCGTCGATCCGTTCCGCGTCTACCAGGACGATGCCGAGCTCGTCGTTCATCGTTCCCGGATACGGCACGTAGGAGCCGTCCTCCAAACGTTGTTTGGGCTGAGCGAAGATCCCGGCGTCCCGCAAGATCTCGAGCACGACCTCCGCCTCGAACTCGTCGTAGCTCCCGAGGACGGCGGTGCGGATCGCGTCGGTCACGTGATGTGTTCCTTCATGAATCGGTTGGTTCGATCGACGATCAAGTCGCGGTCGTAGTCGATCGTGGCGACGTGGTAGCTCTTGTCGAGCCAGACGAGCTCCTTATCGCTCGACGAAACGTGCTGCTGGATGTACTCGGCGTTGGCGAGCTTCACGACGTGGTCCTGACGCGACTTGAACTGCAGGAGCGGACAACGGACGTCGGCGAGATGCGCGCGCACGCGCTCTCGCATCGTTATGAACTGCCCGGCGGCTTTCGTCGACACCTTCTCGTACGCAAGCTCTCGTTGCGTGGGATCTGCCACATCGTTCGCGACCCCCTTGAGCGCGAGCGGGATACGCCCGAGGATCGGCGCGAGACGCTCGCGCGCGTCGCTCAACAGGACGGGCGTATTGACGATCACGATCCCCGATAACCGGTCGCTGAATCGCTCCGCCAGCTCGAGCGTGATCGTCCCGCCCATCGACAGCCCGCAGATGAAGATGTTGCGGCATCGTTCGAACAGGCCGGTGAGGTGCATCTCCGCTTCGCCGATCCAGGCGGCGGCGGTCGCGCCGTGCATGTCGGCGACGTCGGTCCCGTGTCCCGGCAGGCGCGGCACCGTCACGGTGAAACCCTGCGCTGCGATCCCTTCCGCCCAGTACCGCACGCTCTGCGGCGAGCCGGAGAATCCGTGAACGACCAGCACGCCGGTGTCGTCACCTTGGTGCGCCCACGGTTCGGCGCCTTTCACGATCTGGGGCATCGACTTCCTCCGAGACGCGGGGCTATCACGCCGGGTTTTCACGCTCTCGTAACGCGTTCGCGTACGCTAGCACCGACGAGCGAATGCTTGTCGCGTGGACGGGCCGGGCGGTAGCCTTCAACCGGGCCATCCGCAGGGGGACATCCGAGCCGAAGGGAGCCGGCAGCGGTGTTCTATTGGCTGATGAAGCACATCTTCATCGGGCCGCTCTTCAAAGCGTTCTTCAGGCCGTGGATCGAAGGGCTCGAGAACGTTCCTGCGGAGGGGCCGGTGATCCTGTGCCCGAATCACCTCTCGTTCATCGACAGCATCCTCGTGCCCATCTTCGTGCCGCGCAAAGTGGTCTTCCTCGGCAAGAGCGATTACTTCAACAAGTGGTACATCTCCTGGTTCTACAAGGGCGCCGGGGTGATCCCCGTCCGGCGTGAAGGTGGTGACTCCGGCGAAGCGTCGCTGGAGGCCGGCGTGAAAGCGTTGAACGACGGGTACGTCGTCGCGATCTACCCGGAGGGAACGCGCTCCCCCGACGGGCGGCTCTACCGAGGCAAGACCGGCGCCGCGCGCATGGCGTTGCGCGCGCGCTGCCCGATCGTCCCCGTCGCCGTGTTCGGCACCAACGAAGCGCTGCCGGCAGGAAGCTACGTCCCGAAGATGAGCCGGATCGGTGTCCGCTACGGCAAAGCGCTCGACTTCTCTCGGTACGAGGGCAAGGAAGACGACCGGTTCGTGCTCCGTTCGATCACCGACGAGCTGATGTACGAGCTGATGCTGCTGTCGGGACAGGAATACGTCGACGAATATGCGTCGAAGTTCAAAGGCAACGTCAAGAAGGATGCCGAGCCGCGCGCAGCTACCGGCTGAGCGGCTACTCCTTCGCCCACCCGCGCGCGCGCTCCACGGCTCGGCGCCATCCGTCGTAGAGCGACCCGTCTGCCTCGCGCGGCTGGAACGACCGGTCGAGCCGCCAGTTCTTCGCGACCTCGTCGGACGAGCCCCACACGCCCGTCGCCAACCCCGCGAGGAATGCAGCGCCGAGCGCCGTCGTCTCTTGCACTTCGGGTCTGCGGACGGTGACGCCGAGCTGGTCCGCCTGTAACTGACACAGCAGATCCATCACGCTCGCACCCCCGTCGACGCGTAGGTCGGTGACCGAAACTCCGGCCGAACGCTGCATCGCATCGACCACGTCTCTCGTCTGGTACGCCATCGCTTCGACCGCGGCTCGCACGAGATGCGCGCGCGTCGTTCCGCGCGTGATGCCGACGATCGTCCCGCGCGCGTACGGGTCCCAGTACGGCGAGCCGAGCCCCGTCAGTGCGGGCACGAAATACACACCGCCCGTGTCGGGGACGCTCGACGCTACCGGACCGGCTTCCGACGCGGCGCCGAGGATGCCGAGCCCGTCGCGCAACCACTGGATGGCGGCCCCGGTGACGAAGATCGCACCTTCGAGGGCGTAGGAGGGCTCGGCGCCGGTGCCGCACGCGAGCGTGACGAGCGATCCTTGTGGTGGCGCGGGTGCGACAGACCCGGTGTTCATCAAGACGAAGGATCCCGTGCCGTACGTGTTCTTCGTCATCCCCGGCTCGAAGCAGGCTTGTCCGAACAGCGCGGACTGTTGGTCGCCCGTGACGCCTGCGATCGGGACGCGCGCGCCGAACAGCTCGGCGATGCCGAACGAGCCGCTCGACGGGCGAACGTCGGGGAGCATCGATCTCGGAACCCCGAACAGATCGAGGAGCTCGTCGCTCCAGGCGCGCGCGTAGATGTCGTAGAGCATCGTGCGGGACGCGTTCGTGTGATCCGTCGCATGGGTCGAGCCGCCCGTCAGCTTCGCGATCAACCACGAGTCGATTGTGCCGAAGACGATGTCCCGTCCGCGCAGCTCGGCGTCACGGAGCAGCCATTCGATCTTCGTCGCGCTGAAGTACGCGTCCAGCACGAGCCCGGTCTTGGCGCGGATCATCGGTTCTTGCGCGCGCAACTCGTCGCAACGCGCCGCCGTCCGCCGGTCCTGCCACACGATGGCGTTCGCGACCGGTCGTAGGGTCGCGCGCTCCCACAGCACGGTGGTCTCGCGCTGGTTGGTGATGCCGATCGCGGCGAGGTCGCGCGCCTCGATGCCTGCATGGTCGAGGGCTGCGCGCGCGGCCGCCATCGTCGCGTTCCAGATCTGGAGCGGATCGTGCTCGACCCATCCCGGTTTCGGGAAGTGCTGCGGGAACTCGCGGTAGCCCCGGCCGGTGACGCGCGCGTCGTCTGCGATGACAAGAGCGGTGACCCCCGTCGTCCCGGCATCGATCGCGAGCACGCGCGGCATGCGCGCAGAGGATACTGCCGCAAAGCGAAACGCCCGTCGCGGGGGGAGCCGTTGGACGGGCGTTTCTTGGTGATGCTTTGTCAGTTGTTCGGTATCGCGCTCCTACGGGCTCGGCACGCACGAGGCCGGATCGGCTTGGCACGCTGCCGGGTCGACCGGCGGGCTCGGCGGGCTCGGCACGGCCGGCGGTGTCGGGTTCGGCACCTCGGGGCTCGGCACGCCGCCCGGCACGCAGGCCGCCGGGTCTGTCTGGCATGCGGCCGGATCGGGCACCGTCACCGGTGGTGTCGGCGTCGGAACCGCCGGCGGGTTCGAGATGGCGCTCGGTCCCGGTACGACGATCACGTCGACCGAGTCGCTTCCGACGTTGCCTGCGAGGTCGGTTGCCGCCGCCGTGAGCGTGTACTGCCCAGGCGTGAAGCCGTCGAAGTTGTACTGCAGCGGGTCGCCTTCACCCAGATCGGTAGCGTTGCCGCTGGAGTCGGTGAGCGTCCACGCGACGCTCGCAACACCGCTCGCCGCATCGCGCGCATCTGCTTCGAGCGTCAGCACGCCGACGATCAAGCGCGCGCTGGCGCACGGGCCGCCGTCGACCGGAGCGCATGGGACCGCGTCGTCGACCGTCAGCTCCGTCTTGGCTGGACGCGTGACGTGCACCACAGGCGCGTGGTTGTCGACCATGATCGGGCCGGCGTAGGTCTTGATAGATGTGCCGCGCACGAGGACGCGCACGATGTACCAGCCGTCGCTGACGGCCGAGGTGTCCCACAAGGCGCTGCCCCAGCGGATCGGCAAGGAGTTGGCGATCGTCGACCACTGAAGGCCGGTCGCCGAATACGTCACTTCGACGGTCGAGTTGGAACGGACGAGGGAGCCGGTCTTCCAGGCCCACGTGAGCGGGAATGTGCCGCGCTCGTATATGCCGGGAGACGTTGCTGTGATCGACCCCGGAGATGTCGTCGACGTCGACCGCGTGGCCGCTTCGACGATCTGCCCCCCGAAGATGCCGAGCACGAGGACGATCCCCAGCGCCGTCGTCCGCACACGGTTACTACGCATGATGTTGGCTCCCTCTTTCGGTGTCGCTCTGCTCAACGAGGCGTCGCGCCTTTCCGTCACTTGGCGAGACAACGATGGTTAATTCGAACCATCGCGCGCGCCCGCTTCGACCCGGTTCGTCCGGAGACACTCGGGTATCCTGCGCGCGTGGCTCGTCCGGCGGCGAAACGTTCGCCTGCGCGCGCCGGCCCCGCGTCGGGGGCCGACGCGCTGGTTGCTCAACTCAAAGCGCTCGGCATTACGCACGTCTTCGGGATCCCGGGCGTGCACAACCTGCCGGTGTACGTAGCGCTCGAGCGATCGTCGTTGCGCGTCGTGCTCGTGCGTCACGAGCAAACGGCCGTCTATGCCGCCGACGGTTTCGCGCGCGCGACGGGACGACTCGCTGTTGCGCTGACGACGACCGGACCGGGCGCGGCCAACACCGCCGGCGCGATGGGCGAGGCGCGCGCATCGCGCTCGCCGGTCCTCCACATCTCGACACAGGTCGAAAGCAGGTTGCTCGAAGGACGCGGCGGGCGCTTCTCGTTGCACGAGTCGCCGCATCAACGCGAGCTGATGGATGCGGTCTCGGTCTGGACGGCAACGGTCGCGCGCGCCGAAGCCATCCCGACGATGGTGCAGCGCGCGGCGATCGAAGCGCTCGCAGGCAGGCGGGGACCCAGCTTCCTCGAGATACCCCACGATCTGTTGTCGGAGAAGGTCTCGTGGGAACCGCAGCCGGCAGTCACCGAGCGAACCTTCCCGCCCGAGCCCTCGCTGGTCGAGCGAGCCGTCGACACGCTGTCACGCGCGAAACGGCCGCTCGTCTGGGCCGGCGGAGGAGCGATCTCATCGGGTGCCGGCTCGGTCCTCGCGAAGGTTGCCGAGGTGCTCGACGCTCCGATCGTCACGTCCTACGCAGGCAAGGGGATCGTTGCGCCGGGTCATCCGCTGTGCGTCGGATTCGCATCGCATCAACCGGAAGTGACGAGCCTCATCCGCTCCGCCGACGCTGCCTTGATCGTCGGCAGCGATCTCGATGGGATGAACACGCAAGCGTGGCGCCTCCCGCTGCCGCGACCGCGCGTCGCGATCAACACGATCGCTGAAGACGCGCGACGCAACTACGCGGCCGACGTCGTGATCGAAGCCGACGCGCGCGAGATGCTCGAGGCCATGCTTCCCCATCTGCGCGCGCGGTCGTCGGATGCCGGGCGCCGCGTGGCGGATGTCCGCAAAGCGGCCGACGCCTCGTTGCGCGCGACGAAGGAGTTCGCCGCGCCGTACCGCTTCGTCAAGACCGTATCGGCGGCCGCAGGTGACGCGGTCGTCCTTGCAGACATGGCCGTGCCCGGATACTGGCTCGCCGGGTATCACCGTCCGCCCCGCGCACGTACGTTCGCATATCCGGTCGGGTGGGGGACCCTCGGGTTCGCATTGCCTGCAGCCGTCGGCGTCGGAGCTTCCGGCGCGCGCGCGCTTGCCGTGTGTGGCGACGCCGGGATCTCCTACGCTCTCGGCGAGCTTGCGACGCTCGCGCAAGAGAAGCTCCCGGTCGCAGTGCTCGTCGTCAACGATTCGGGGTACGGGATGCTGCGGTTCGATGCGCAAGACCGTTTCGGCAAGACCTTCGCGAGCGACCTGCGCGCGCCGGATTTCGTTGCGCTCGCGCTGTCCTTCGGGATCGACGCGCGCAAGACGACGCAGCGCGAGCTCGGCACGGCGCTGTCGTGGGCGCTGTCGCAACGCGGGCCCGCCCTCGTCGAGCTGCGCGCCACGTTCGCACCGCCGCTCACGACGTCGCCGCGATGGCCGCTGCGCGCGAAGAAGGAAGCGCGGCGTTGACCGACGGCCCACTCACGGGCATCACCGTCGCCGATTTCTCCCGTGTGCTGTCCGGGCCCTGGTGCACGATGACCCTCGGCGATCTCGGTGCCGACGTGATCAAGATCGAGCGGCCGGGCTCGGGCGACGAGACGCGGGGCTGGGGGCCACCATTCGCCGGCGGCGAGAGCGCGTATTACCTAAGCGCCAACCGCAACAAGCGATCCATCGCGCTCGACCTCACGCGCGAAGATCATCGCGAGGTGGCGCGCGCGCTCGTCGCGCGCTCGGACGTCGTCGTCGAGAACTTCCGGCCCGGAACGATGGAGCGGCTCGGCTTCGGATACGAGGATTGCGCGCGCGTCAATCCTGCCGTCGTATATGCGTCGATCACCGGCTTCGGTCTGACGGGCCCGCAGCGCGACGCGCCGGGATACGACTTCGTCATCCAAGGACAAGGCGGCCTCATGTCGGTTACGGGCGATGCCGGCGGCGAGCCGCAGAAGACCGGCGTCGCCATCTCCGACATCACGGCAGGGTTGTACGCGACGATCGCCGTCCTGGCCGCCCTGCACCGGCGCGCGCGCACGGGCACCGGCGAGCGGGTACACGTCTCGCTGCTCGGCTCACAGGTGGCGTGGCTCGCCAACCAAGCGTCCAACTTCCTGAACGGCGCCGTCGAGCCGCACCGCATGGGGAACACGCATCCGAACATCGTTCCCTACCAAGTGTTCAGCGCATCGGACCATGCATTCGTGCTCGCAGTCGCCAACGAAGCGATCTGGGAACGATTCTGCGCCGCGATCGGGCGCGAAGACCTCTGCCGCGACGAACGATTCGCGACGAATCGAGATCGCGTGGCACATCGTGCCGAGCTCGTCCCCTTGCTCGCGCAACTGTTCGCCGGGCGGACGCGCGCGGAATGGCTGACCGTACTGTCGGCCGCGGAGGTCCCGGCAGGCCCCATCAACTCGATCGGTGAAGTCTTCGCAGACCCGCAGGTGCGCGCGCTCGGGCTCGTCGAGGAGATCTCCCACCCTTCCGCGGGCGCGGTGCGGCTCGTGCGGTCGCCGATCGAAGCGGCCGGGGTGGCAGTGGGCAGGCATCCGCCTCTCCTCGGCGAACACACCGACGAGGTGTTGAGGGAGCTTGGATTCGACGACGAGGCTCGGCGGAGCGGATGAGACGCATCGGTCCGGTCGCAGCGCTCGTTCTGCTCGCACTGGTCGTGCGCGCGCCGACCGCGTGGGGGTGCACGTGCGTGCAGCGGACGCTTGCAGATCAGTTCAGGGCAGCCACGGTCGTCTTCGTCGGAAGCGTGGCGGCGACCGACACGCCGCAAGGTAGAGCCGAGAACGTCACGTTCAGCGTCGACGCCGTCTATAAGGGTGACACCACCGAGAACGTGACGGTCCACACTCCGCGCTCTCAAGCAGACTGTGGTGTGCTGTTCGTTCCCGGGCAACGGTGGACGGTGTTCACGTCCGGTGCGGGAACGAGCGCGACCACCGATGCGTGCCGCGGTACGACGACGGACGTGAACGCGCCTTCGAAGGCTGGCCATCCCGCGCCCCTCCGAACGTTCGACCATCCCGCCAACGCAACGTCGCCACCTGTTGCGGCCGCGCGCGTCTCGTCGTCGGATCAGGGCGCTCGTGCGGGAGCGCTCGGCGCGGCGGCGCTTCTCGTCGTCCTGCTTCTCGTCGCGCTGGTGGTGCGCGCGCGCAGGCGCAGGATCGTTTCGGACCCGGAGTAGTATCCGCTCATGCGGATCGGGATACTCACCGGCGGCGGCGACGCGCCCGGACTCAACGCCGTGATCCGCGCGGTCGTGCGCAAAGCCTCGGACGTCTACGGGGACGCACTCATCGGGTTCCGCAACGGGTGGAAGGGCGCGCTCGACGCAGAGGTCGTCACGATGACGCCCGAGTCCGTCGTCGGGATCTTGCCGCGCGGAGGGACCATCCTCGGCACCTCGCGAACGAACCCGTTCAAGGTCACCGACGGCGTCGATAAGATCCGCCACACGCTCGGATCGTTCAAGATCGACTCGCTGATCGCGATCGGCGGTGAAGACACGCTCGGCGTCGCCGCTAAGTTGTTCGAACAAGGGATCAAAGTCGTCGGCGTGCCGAAGACGATCGACAACGACCTCTCGGGAACCGACTTCACATTCGGCTTCAACACGGCCGTCGAGATCGCCACCGAGGCCCTCGACCGCCTGCATTCCACCGCCGAATCGCACTCGCGCGTGATGGTCGTGGAGCTCATGGGCCGACATGCTGGATGGATCGCCACGTACGCGGGGATCGCAGCCGGTGCGGACGTGATCCTCATCCCGGAAGAACCGTTCGACATCGACGAGGTCTGCGAGCACATCGTGCGCCGTCACCACCGGGGGCGCACGTTCTCTATCGTGGTCGTCGCAGAAGGCGCGACGCCCAAAGAGGGAACGATGTCACTGCAGGCGGAAGGAACCGACGCGTTCGGGCACGTGCGGCTCGGCGGGATCGCGAACCAGCTCGCACCTGAGATCGAGAAGCGAACCGGGTTCGAGACGCGCGTCACGATCCTCGGTCATGTGCAGCGCGGCGGGACGCCGAGCGCGTTCGACCGCGTCCTCGCGACGCGCTTCGGCGTCGCGGCGATCGACGCCGTGCACGACGAGGCGTTCGGGATGATGGTGGCTCTGCGGGGGAACGAGATCGTGCGGGTTCCGATCGCCGAAGGGGTCGGAACGCTGAAGACACTCGACCCGAAGATCCTCGAAGTCGCCGAAGTCTTCTTCGGGTAGCCATGGCACACGACATCGTCGAGCTTCGCAGCGACACCTTCACGACTCCGACGCCGGAGATGCGCCGTGCGATGGCCGAGGCCGTCGTCGGCGACGATGTGTGGGGCGAAGACCCGACGGTCAACGATCTGCAAGACCATTGCGCGCGCATATTC
>JBHELL010000049.1:0-2666 GCA_046263075.1 Actinomycetota bacterium
CCGAGCCTTCCCTCGACATATGCATCGAGATGCACAGCGTCGCATTGCAGGCGTTCCAGCTCCACGAGATCGTCCCGCTCGCGCACGCGAACGGTACGCAGCACCGCCACGCCGTTCGGCAGAAACCGACCGGCGACGAGCGGTGCAGGAAACTGCACCCCGTCCAGCTTCAGCGCCTCCGCGATCTCCCCTACTTCTCTCGGCGAGGAATCGTCGAAGACACCGAAGGCGGCGACGCCGTCCGGGATCGCCGCGCGTACGGCATGAGCCTGCTCGGTGGTGACCCGCCGAGACGAGGGCGCGAAGATCATGCCGACCGCACTCGCGCCGGCCTCGGCGGCCGCGACGGCGTCTTCGGGCCGTGTGATCCCGTCGAACTTGATCCAGATGCCCCGCGACTCTCGCAGTGTCACGCTCCGAGCAGCTCGCGGATCTTTGCCTCCGGGTCGCCGGCCGTCACGAGCGTCTCACCGACGAGGACAGCGTCGACGCCGATCGCTTCCAGCTCCGCGACGTCACTGCGCGACGAGATCGCGCTCTCGGCGACGAGGACGACGTCGTCGGGAACCAGCGGACGCAGCCGCTTCGTCGCCGTCGGGTCTTCCTCGAAGGTCTCGAGGTCGCGGTGGTTGACGCCGATGACCGTGGCTCCTGCTCGCAGCGCCCGCTCGAGATCTCGTTCGTCGAACACCTCGACGAGCGCACACATCGCGGTCGCGTGAACGCGCTCGACGAGATCGTTCAGCTCGGTGTCTTTGAGGATGCGGACGATCACGAGCACCGCGTCGGCTCCCGCCGAGCGGGCGGCGTCGACCTGCGCGGAGTCGATCACGAAGTCCTTCCACAGCACGGGTAGTTGATGTCCGGCGCCACGCGCCGCGATCAGATCGTCGGCCGATCCTTTGAAGAATTCGGGCTCCATGAGGATCGACAGCGCCCGGGCGCCTCCGTCTTCATACGCTTTCGCGAGCGTCGCCGGGTCGAGATCGGCGTTCAGGTCGCCTCGGGACGGCGACGCGCGTTTGATCTCGGCGATCAGCGAGATACCCTCGGCACCGAGCGCGCCCCGAAAGTCTCGAATCGGCGGCCCCACAGGAAACGACGACCGCTTCAGCCGTTCGACTGCTTCACGACGCGATGTGAGGATCTGCTCGAGGAACGTCAAAGCGACGCGCACAGTGCGACGAGACGGTCGAGCGCCGCGAGCGCGTCGCCCGACCCGATCACGGCGCGCGCCGAGGAGACGCCTTCGGAGATCGTGCGTACCGCGCCCGCCGCCACCAGCGCGGCCCCGGCGTTGAAGAGGACACAGTCGCTCACCGCTCCCGGCTTTCCCTCGAGAGTTGCTCGCAACGTTTCCGCGTTCTCCGTCGGCGTGCCGCCCCGTAGTGCGTCCAGAGGATTCGCATCGAGGCCGACATCGCGCGCCGAGACGACGGTCTGCTCGATGTTTCCGTGCTCCACGGTGATGACGACGTTGTCGCTCGCGCACGTCAGCTCGTCGGTTCCGTCTCCGTGCACAACGAGCGCCCGCTCGACGCCGAGAGCAGCAAGCGCGCCGGCGACGAGCTCCGCCCAATTGGGGCTTCCGACGCCCACGAGCTGAAAGCTCGGGCGAGCGGGATTCGTCAGGGGGCCCAGAAGATTGAACGCCGTCCGGATCCCGAGCTCCCGGCGCACGGGCATCACCTTCGCCATGGCGGGATGGAAGGCCGGCGCGAAGATAAAGCCGATGCCGGCTTCGTCGATGCACCGCGCAACCTGCGCGGCATCGAGATCGATCCGGACACCAAGCGCCTCGAGGACGTCGGCCGACCCCGAGCTCGACGACAGCGCGCGGTTCCCGTGCTTTGCTACGGGAAGACCCGCTCCGGCCACGACGAAGGCAGCGGCGGTGGAGATGTTCGCAGTTCCCGTTCCGTCGCCCCCCGTGCCGCACGTATCGACGAGCCCCGTGGACTTGGGCATCACGGCGACGGCGTTGGATCGCATCGTCTGCGCGAAGCCGGCGATCTCCGCCGGCCGTTCGCCCTTCATGCGCAGAGCGATGAGAAAGGCCGCGACCATCGACGACGGGACATCGCCGGTGACGATCTCGGACAGCGCGTCCGCGGCCTCTCCGGCCGACAAATCGTCGCGCGCCAGCACCTTGTCGAGCGCTTCCCGCAGCCCCATGCCCTCAGGCTACTTGCTGTACGAGCGCAGAATCGCCAGCGCGAGACGCCCGGTACGCGTCATCGCATCCGGCTGCACGCGGTCGATCGTGTCCCGCGGCGTGTGGTTGCAGCACCGTTGGTCCCCCGTCCACAGCGCGGCCGCGTTTAGCCCGTCACGCAGAAACGACCCGTTGTCCGACCAGTCCGGTGTCACCGTCTCCTTGGTCGGAATGCCGAGCTCGACACCTTTGCGGACGCAGCGCAGCGTTGCTTCGCGCGGACCGCTCGCCGTTCGCATGCACAAGATCACGGGACCGATACCAATCATGTCGAGGTTCACGTACGCGACGAGGTTCCTCCTGGCTGCCGGCGACATGTGCGCGACGTAATAGCGCGAGCCGATGTGATGATGGCCCGTTCCCGGAACCGGCTCGACCTCCTCGGCACCGAAGGCGACGAAGGCAACCGGAAGCGATGCGGGCCGGAGCGAGAGCGCGCGCGCCACCTCGA
>JBHELL010000050.1:0-7907 GCA_046263075.1 Actinomycetota bacterium
CATCACGAGCGCTGCGTCCGCGGGGGTCGCGACGCCTCCCGCGCAGAACAGCACGACCGGCAAACGCCCCGTGTCGTGGATCTCGCGCACGAGCTCGAAGGGCGCGCGCAGGTCCTTCGCGAAGCTCATCAGCTCCTCGGCGGGCGCGGCTTGGATCTTGCGGATGTCGCCGACGATGGCACGCAAGTGGCGCACGGCTTCGACGATGTTCCCCGTTCCTGCTTCACCCTTCGAGCGGATCATCGCCGCGCCCTCACCGATGCGTCGCAATGCCTCCCCGAGGTTCGTCGCGCCGCACACGAACGGGACGGTGTAGTCCCATTTGTTGACGTGGAACGCCTCGTCGGCCGGCGTGAGAACCTCCGACTCGTCGATGTAGTCGACGCCGATCGATTGGAGGATCTGCGCCTCGACGAAGTGGCCGATCCGGACCTTCGCCATGACGGGGACGGACACCGCAGCCATGATCTCCTCGATCACGCCGAGATCGGCCATCCGCGCCACGCCGCCTTCACGGCGGATGTCGGCCGGCACCCGCTCGAGGGCCATCACCGAGCACGCGCCGGCATCCTCGGCGATCTTCGCTTGGTCGGCGTTCGTGACGTCCATGATGACGCCGCCCTTCAGCATCTCCGCCAGCCCGCGCTTCACGCGCGCAGTTCCGCGCTCTTCGGTCACCGCTTCCTCCTCGAACTCGCGTCTCGTTGAAAGGGTACCCGCGCGCGCAAGGCGTTGCCGCTAAATGAAGAGCGGGGCCATGGGGCCCCGCTCGACGATGTATCCGGCGCTTACGGAAGCGTGCCGATGCCCGAATCGACGACGAATTCCGCATTTTGCGGAACGGCGTCTTGGTTGTCGACGAGATCCCACAGGCGATCGAAACCGGTCTTGATGACGAGCTGCGAGTCGCTGCCTTCCCAGCCGTGACCCGCGAGCGGCCTCGGATATGGCCCGAGGCCGAGCTGTGCGAACAACGGGGTCCCCACGTTCTCCGACAGCGTCGTCCCGCCTTGGTCTTTGATGCATTGCGCGTCATCGTCGGGACAGTCGTTACGACGGAGAACCGTGTACTGCTCTACCGGAGTGCCGAGCGCGCGCACAGCGGTCGACAGCTCGCGACTCTGGTTCGTCGGCACGAGACCGTCGTCGACCCCGTGGACGACGACGAGGCCCTTGGTGAACGATGCGATCGCTTGCGCATGCGCGGTGACGGTCAGGGCCGACAGGCACAGCGCGTTGTTCGTGTAGTTGTCGCCGCATTCCTTGTTGATGTCTTCGACGGCGCCTTGCGCGTACGCGTTCGCCGGGGCGACGGCGCTCGCGAGGACGTATTCCTCGGTGAGGTTCGTGACGCCTTCGACGTCGAACCAGTAATCGAACAGCGGCGTCCCGTCCGCCCGCGTCGCACCTTGCGCGACCGCGTAGCCCGAAGAGTTGCCGCCCATCGAGATGCCGAATGCGATCACGCGGTTGATCGTCGGGTACGTGTCGAGGAAGTAACGAGCGAGCGCCATCGAGTCCAGCGCGCCCTCGCGCACGAACCACCCGCGATCGTTGCTCGGCGGCTGGTCGTTGTTCGGGCCGGGCCACCCGGTGCCGGTGTAGTCGAGCCCGAACGAGAGCGCACCATGATTCGACGCGTCGACCATGTGACAGATCCACGACGAGGAGTCGTTCCCGTACCCGTGGAAGAACACGATCAACGTCGTGGGATCCGCGTTGTTCGCAGGAGCCATCCAGTGGCCGGTAACGTTCGCGAAATCGCCACCGAGATCTTCGGTCTTCGGCGCAGACGGCGGGGTACGCGGGTCGCAGTTGGCGTAGGCGTGGCCGGGCACCGCGCCCGCGAGTGCGGCGAGCATGATGCTTAGGGTCAAGAGTCGCTTCAGCATGAAACCTCCACTCACAACGGCGCTCCCGGTATTCGCCGTCGGCGCCCCCGGTCCCTGCTCACATCTCTTTCAGGGCCTTGATGCGTTCGTCGAGGGGTGGGTGTGTGTCGAAGAGCCGGTTGAGCCATGAGACCCGCGACTCCTGCTGCTCGAGCGGCTGCTCGATCCATAGGTGCCCCGTCGCCCGGACCGCCGTACGAACGACCGTTTTGTCATCCTTCAGCTTCTCCAGCGCGCTGATCAGGCCCGGCGGGTAGCGGGTCAGCTGCACGCCGCTCGCATCCGCGAGGTACTCACGGCGCCGGCTCACGGACATCTGGATGACCTGCGCGAACAGCGGCATCAGAAGCGCTGCGACGAGCCCGACGAGGATCAGGATCGCCCCTGCCGCGCCGTTGTCCCTATCGCTGCGGCGGCCCCCGAACCCCCAGAAGAACGAACGAAGAGTCCAATCGGCGAGAAGGACGACCACGCCGACGAGGGTGGCGACGATCGCCATGACGCGCGTGTCGTGGTTGCGAACGTGGCTCAGCTCGTGAGCGACGACGCCTTCGAGCTCGACGCGGTTCATCTTCTCCAACAGGCCGGTCGTTACCGCCATCGACGCGTGGGATGGGTCGCGGCCGGTGGCGAACGCGTTCGGTGCCGGGTCGTCGACGATTTACACGCGCGGCTTGGGGGTGCCTGCGGCGATGGCGAGCCCCTCGACCAGGTTATGCAGGCGCGGCTGTTGCTCGGGCGTCACCTCGTGAGCATGCGTGATCGCGAGAACGATCTTGTCGCCGTTCCGGTAGCTGACGAGCGACATGATCGTGGCAACGACGGCCGCGAAGATCAGCCCGATCGGTCCCGCGCGGAACAGCATCCCGAACAGATAGCCGAGGCCGAGCACGACGACGAGGAACCCCGAGATGAGGAAGAACGTGCGTCGTCGGTTGCGCGCGATCTGCTCGTACATCGATACGTTGCGAGCCTAGAACTGAACCGTCGGCGGTGTCGCGGCGGCAGGCTCGTCGGTGTGGAAGAACTCGCGTTGCTTGAACCCGAACATATTCGCGATGATGCGCGACGGGAACTGTTGCACCGAGTTGTTGTAGGTCATGACGCTGTCGTTATAGAACTGACGCGCGAACGCGATGCGTCCCTCGGTTCCAGACAGCTCCTCCTGGAGCGCGAGGAAGTTCTGATTCGCCTTGAGGTCTGGATAGTTCTCCACTACGGCGAACAGTTGCCGCAAAGCCTGCGTGATCTGGTTCTCTGCCTGGGCTTGCTGCGGCACGCTCTTGGCGGCGATCGCGACGCTACGCGCTTCGGCGATCTTCTCGAAGATCTCGCGCTCGTGCGCCGCGTACCCCTTGACCGTGTTGACGAGGTTCGGGATCAGGTCGTAGCGCCGCTTCAGTTGCACGTCGATCTGCGACCAGGCGTTATCGACGCGATTGCGCAGGGATACGAGACGGTTGTACGTGCCCCCGAACGCGAAGAGGAGGATCACGACGAGGGCGACGACGATCCAGACGGCGATCACGCTCGCATCCTAGGGTCGGGGGGTAGGGCAGTCAACGCGCGCGGCTCGACGTTCAGCGCGCGCGCAGCGCCTCGTCGTACGCGGCGCACACCTCGTCTGCGACGACCGGCCAGTCGAAGCGCTTCGAGCGTTCCCTTCCGGCGGTGCCGAGCCTCGTCAGAAGCTCGGCGTCGCCGAGCGCGCGCACGAGGGCATCGCCCAGCGCGCGCGCATCTCCCGGCGGCACGAGCAGCGCTTCCACACCGTCGCGCGCGAGCGCCGCATATCCGGGGATGTCGCTGGCAACCACGGGACGGCCCGCCGCCATCGCCTCGACCAACGTGTAGCCGAAGCTCTCGCCCCCGATCGCAGGCAGGCACACGACGCTCGCCGACGACAGCAACGCCTAGTGATCCTGCTGGTCGAAATGGCCCGTGAACGAGACCGCCGCCGCGCAGCTCGACGGGATCGCGGACTCCAGATCCGACCGCGCCGCTCCATCGCCTGCGAACACGAAGCGCGCGTCCGGACGCGCGCGCAAGACGTCGGGAATCGTTTCGGCGAGGACCTGAGGGCCCTTGCGAGGTTCGAGCCGTCCGAAGAACAACACGCAGTGCGCGCGCGGCTCGACGGGGGGCAGAGCGGCGTAGCGGCCGACGTCGAGGCCGTTCGGGATGATCGTGGGGCCGGGGTGGAAGACTCGTTCGAGCGACGCACGGGCGGCGGCCGAGACCGCGATCCGAACCTTGATCTTGTTCCACAGCGGCTTGAGCGGAACCCCCGCGACCCGGTACAGGCGGCTGTCGATCGCCGCATGGAACGTCGCGACGAGCGGCGCGCGCGCGCTCAACGCTGCCAGCATCGAGACGCTCGGCGAGAAGGGCTCGTGCACGTGCACGATGTCGGGACTCGTGCGCTTCAGCGCGACGCGGATCCGCGCCGCAACCCGTGGACCGAAGGTGAGCCGCGCGACCGAGCCGTTGAACGGGATCCCGATCGTGCGGCCGACCGCGATGACGCCGCTGTCGACCGGACCGTCGGCCGGCGCGATGATGCGCACCTCGTGGCCGCGGTGACGGAGCTCGCGCGACAACCCGTCGATATGCGCGTTCACACCGCCCGGCGTCGTCCAGGAGTATGGAGAGACGAGCGCGATCCTCATCCGATCCAGTACCGGCTGAACATGTGCCACTGTGCCGGCGCCATCTCGATCAACCGAGCCAATGAGTCGCCCAGTCGCTGCGTCGTTCGCTCGATGTCGTCCACGACCAGCGGGGGCAAGACGATCGCTCGCCACGTCCCATCGTCGTGCTGCAAGATCGTGGCCGGGATCAGCGGCGCGCCGGTCTGCAGCGCGAGCGATGCAGGACCTCGCGGCAGCGTGGTCCTTCGACCGAACATGGTGACCTCGATGCCGCGTCCGCTCATGTCGCGATCGGAGACGAGTGCGACCAGACGCCCGCGCTCCAACTCTTCGCGGCACCGCGCCGTCGCCTCCGAACCTTTCTCGAGCGGGATGATCTTGATGCCCAGCGCTTCGCGATGCTCGACGAACCGTTCGAACAGCGCGCGCGGCCGCAACACCTCGGCGACCGCGGTGACTCCCCAGCGCTTCGCGACCCAGCGGCCGCCGGCATCCCAGTTCCCCTGATGCAACGTCGCGAGAAGGCCGCCCCGGCCGCCGTCGTGGGCAGCTTGGATGTGCTCGTCGCCTTCGACGGATAAACGGCGGTCGAACTCGGCGTCTGAGAGGTCGGGGATGCGGAACGTTTCCGCCCAGTAACGGCCGTACCACCGGAACGCGTCGCGCACGACATCGTCGAGCCGCTCCGCCCCGACGACGGGCTCGAGGTTCGCGCGCACGATCTCGCGCCTGCGCGCGTTCGTGCGGTACGAGCGCGCGCTCATCCGCTCGAAGGCTCTCACGACCATGCGCTCCGGCAGCTTGCGCGAGATCTGCCAGCCGGTGATCCACCCCACGCCCTCGGCGCGGAGCCGGAGCGCAGACGTCATACCCGTGCGGTCTGTCGCCACACGGTCGCAACACGCGTCACGAAGGTCCAGAGCGTGAGTGCGGAGACGACCCACAATGCCGGCTCGACGACGGAGAAGATCAAGCCGACGATCAAGATCACCGCGCGCTCGGCGCGTTCGCCGGGGCCCGGCACGGTGCGCAATCCGACCGACTCGGCTTTCGCGCGCGCGTACGGGACGCAGAACGTGAAGACCATCGCGGTGAGAGCGGCTGCGAGCTCGCGTGGGTGGTGGATGCGTGCGAGCCACGCGATGCCCGCGAACAACGCGCCGTCCCCGACGCGATCGGCGACCGAGTCGTAGAAGCCTCCCCAAACCGTGACACGCCCCGTTGCGCGCGCGGTCGCGCCGTCGAGCACGTCGACGATCATCGGAGCGATCAAGATGACGCCGGCGATGCGCGGGTGACCGTCGGCGATCAGCCACGCGCAGAAGATGGTGCCGGCGAGACCGATCGAAGTCAGCGCGTTCGGCGAAAGATGCGCGCGCGCAAGCGCGCGTCCGACGCCGGACGTGAGGGGTTCGATGACGGGCCGGAGCCTTGCGGCGAGCACGCTGGAAGCATACCGGCGGCGCTGGTCGGCCCCCCGTGCGCGCGCAGGCCTTCGCTATGATGACGCCTCCCTCGACCCATCGGAGGATGCACGTGAAGACGTATGCCACCGATCAGATCCGCAACGTCGTCCTCGTTGGACACGGTGGGACGGGGAAGACCTCGCTCGCCGAAGCACTGCTGTTCGCGTCGGGCACGATCAATCGAGCCGGACGCGTCGAAGACGGAAACACCGTCACCGATTTCGATCCCGACGAGGTAACGAAGGGCATCTCCATCTCACTCGCGACGGCTCCGTTCGAGTGGAAGGGCCACAAGATCAACCTCATCGACGCGCCGGGCTATGCCGATTTCTTCGGCGATGCCGAAGCCGCGATGCGCGCGGCCGATGCGGCGATCATCTTGGTCAGTGCCGTCGACGGCGTCGAGGTACAGGCGCGCGTCGCGTGGGACGTCGCAGAGCGCTACCAGATCCCGCGCGCGATCTTCGTGAACAAGCTGGATCGCGAGCGTGCGGATTTCCAGTCGACGCTCGATCAGCTGATCGACCTGTTCGGGACGAAGATCGCTCCGGTACAGCTTCCCGTCGGCTCCGAGCACGACTTCCACGGAGTCGTGGATCTTCTGAACGAGAAGGAGATCGATTACTCCGGCGGCGCGCGCGTGAGCGAGGCGCCGCTCGCCGAAGGTCATGCTGCCGAGATCGACAAGCTGCACGAGCGGCTCGTCGAATCGGTCGTCGAAGCCGACGACGACATGATGGAGCGATACCTCGCAGGCGAGACGATCGACCCGAAGGAAGTCGTCGAAGGACTCCACAAAGCGGTCGCGGCGGCGACGACTGTTCCCGTGTTGTGTGGAGCTGCGACGGCAGGGATCGGGGTGGATCTGCTTGCGGATTTCATCGTCGACGAGATGCCGTCGCCGGCCGACCGTACGCCGGTGATCGTGAACAAAGGCGGCGAAGACGTCGAGCTGCCCGCAGATCCGGCGGGGCCGCTCGTCGCCCAGGTGTTCAAGACCCTGTCGGACCCCTACGTCGGACGGCTCACGTACTTCCGCGTATTCTCCGGCACGCTACGCCCGGACTCGACGCTCCATAACAGCACGCGTGACTGCGAAGAACGAGTTGGCCACGTTTTTTCGCTGCGCGGCAAGAACCAGGAGAACTGCTCGGAGGTTCCTGCCGGAGACATCGGGGCCGTCGCGAAGCTCGCCGAGACCATCACCGGCGACACGCTCAGCGCGAAAGGCGAGACGTACGCGCTCCCGCCGCTCGAGTTTCCCGATCCGGTGTTCCATCTGGCGATCGCGCCGAAATCGAAGGGCGACGAGGACAAGATGTCGACGGCACTGAACAAACTCACGGCCGAGGACCCGTCGTTCCACTGGACGCGCAATCCAGATACGCATCAGACCGTTATCAGCGGGATGGGCGAGACGCCCCTCGACGTGATCGTTCAACGCCTCGCGCGCCACCACGTGGAGGTCCAGACGTTCACGCCGAAGGTGGCATACCGCGAGACGGTACGTGGGAAGGCGACGGCCGAGGGGAGGCTCGTCAAACAGTCAGGCGGGCGCGGGCAATACGCGAAGTGCACGATCGAGCTGCTACCTCTCGCGCGCGGCGCCGGGTACGAGTTCGAAGATGCCATCGTCGGCGGCGCGATCCCGAACAACTTCATCCCCTCGGTCGACAAGGGCATCCAGAAGTCCAAGGAGCAAGGACCGCTCGCCGGCTACCCGTTCGTGGACTTCAGGGTGCGGCTCGTCGACGGGAAGTATCACCCTGTCGACTCGTCGGACATGGCGTTCCAGCTCGCCGGCGGACATGCCATGAAGGAAGCGGCCGACAAAGCCGGCCTCGTTCTCCTCGAGCCGGTCGCCGACCTCACAGTGCTCACTCCGGACGACACCGTCG
>JBHELL010000051.1:0-9789 GCA_046263075.1 Actinomycetota bacterium
CGGAAGAGCGCGCGATGCTGATCGCGTGGCTCGACTATCAGCGACACTCGATCCTTCACAAGGTGGAAGGTCTCACCGATGAACAGGCGCGGTGGACTCCGGCTGCGGGCGCCAACTCGCTCCTCGGGATCGTGTACCACCTCGGACGCGTCGAGCACGGCTGGTTCCAAGCGTGCTTCGAGGGAGAGGAACGCATCCCTGCTCCCTCGTGGGCCGTCGAAGGCGACGACGATTGGGACCTGCATCCCGATGGCTCCATCGGGCTCGACGACGCGATCAAGTTCTACAAGTCACAGTGGGCGCGCGGGAACGAGATCGCGCGCGCGGCCGGGTCGCTCGACGACGTCGGTGCGTTCAGGACGTGCGAGGAGCGCGGCATCACGTTGCGGTGGATCCTGATCCACATGATCGAGGAAACGGCTCGTCACGCAGGCCATGCCGACATCACACGAGAGCTGATCGACGGCTCGACGGGGATGATCTAACTCGGCCTTGGACACCTGCCGCGCGGCTACACTGGCCCGGCATGTTTGCGGAGGGAGGTCGAGAGGCGGTGGCGGTTGAAGACGCCGACCCCGGACCGGGCCGAAACGGAGCGCGCGCGCAGAACAGCGGCGCTCGATTCGGCGCGCCTCGCCGCCGGCGTCGCGATCAAACCCGCGAAGGCAGCTTTGCGCGCGCCGCGGGCGAGCGCGCGCGGGCTGCGCGAAGTCTTCCGTTACTGGCACGCCGAGCGCGCGACGCTTCGGCAAGGCTTCGTCGCCGTGTGGCTGTCATCGGCAGGCGATCTGCTCGCGGGGCTCGCGCTTGGGATCTTCACGCACCGGCTCGACGAGCTACCGGGCTTGATCATCTTGGTGCCCGCCGCGATAGGCATGCGCGGCAACATCTTCGGCGCGCTCGGCAACCGGCTCGGGACGGCCGTGCACGCCGGATCGTTCCGCGTGACGCGCGCGCGCAGCGGCATCCTCTTTCAGAACGTGTACGCGGCAACGCTGCTATCGTTGGTGATGTCGGCGTTCCTCGCGGTGACGGCGCGAGTCGTGTCCGTGCTGACGGGTGGCCCGTCGATCTCGCTCTGGGGCTTCATGGTCGTTTCGGTCGTCGGCGGGATCTTCTCGAGCGCGGTCGTGCTCGCGTTGACGGTGTTGCTGAGCTTGGTCGCGTTCCGGAAGGGCTGGGATCTCGACTCGGTCGCTGCGCCTGTGGTCACGTTCATGGGCGACACGGTCACGCTGCCGGCGTTGTTCCTTGCGTCATATCTGATCCAGCAGCCCGGGGCGACGCTCGCGCTCGGCGCGCTTCTCGGCGCGCTCGCGATCTGGGCGCTGGTGTCTGCGCTGCGGACCGATCTTCCTCTGGCTCGTCGCATCTTGCGCGAGAGTTTGATCGTCCTCGTCGTCGCCGGCGTCGTGGACATCATCGCGGGAATCGTGATCGAACGGCGCGCGCACCACTTCTTCACTTTGCCGGCGCTCGCGGTTCTGATCCCACCGTTCCTGGAAGACGCGGGCGCGCTCGGCTCGGTGCTCGGCGGGAGGCTCGGGTCGAAGCTGCATCTCGGTGCGATCGAGCCGCGGTTCCTCCCCGAGCGACTCGCGCTGCTCGATATGTCCCTCCTCGCGCCGTGGGGACTGTCGGTGTTCTTGCTCGTCGGGGTCAGCTCGCACTACGTCGCGCGCGCGGTTGGGCTCGCGTCCCCCGGTCTTCCGACGATGATCGCCGTCTCGCTGACGGCCGGCTTGATATCGACGATCGGCGCGGCTTGGGTCGCGTATTCGGGCGCAGTTGCGACGTATCGTTTCGGCTTCGACCCGGACAACCACGCCGTTCCTATCGTGACGAGCTCGATCGATCTCATCGGCACGATCGCGTTGGTGGGCACGGTCATCTTCCTGGGAGTGAGATGAGATGAGTCGTCGCACCGTGAAGGACCTGCTCGTCGAGATGAAGGACGTCTCAGAGCTGATGGTCGATCTGGCGTATGCAGCCGTCTTCTTCGGAGACGACGATATCGCGGCGGAAGTGATGCGGCTGCGAGAAGAGATGACCGACGATCTTCGTCAGCTGCGTGTCATCACGTTGCTCGCGGCCCGGTCTCCGGAAGATGCCGAAGCGATGTCGAGCGTCCTGCAGATGACGGCTGCGATGGACAAGATCGGGGACGCGGCGGAGGACATCGCGCGCGTCGTTCTGAAGGATCTCGGGATCCCGCAGGAGTTGCGCGACGATCTCCGGCACGCGGAAGAGGTCTTGATGCGCGTCCGTCTCCGCGAGGAGAACTTCCTCGAAGGAAAGACGTTGGAAGAGGCCGAGCTTCCCACAGAGACGGGGATGTGGGTGATCGCGATCCGGCGCGACGTCTCCTGGATCTTCGGACCCGAAGGGGACGAGGTGTTCCATCCGGGCGACGTCGTATTCGCGCAGGGACCGGAAGAAGGTGTGAACCTGTTGCGACGGCTCGCCGGTGCCCCCGAACGGCCTATGCACGAGCCGGTTCCGCGCACGCTCACCGGCCTCGATCGCGCGGTCGACGTGCTCGTCGAGATGAAGAACGCCGGCGAAGCGTGTGTCGGGCTCGCCTATTCCGCTGTGCTCTTCCGCGACAAAGGACTGGTCGCGGAAGTCAGCTCCATCGAAGACGGGACCGACGAGATGCATCACGAGCTGGAGAGGTGGACGCTGCGCGCAGTGCAGGAAGGCGCCGATTCCGACGACCTTCGCGGGCTGCTGCATCTGGCGTTCGCGAGCGAGCGCATCGCGGACGCCGCGCAAGACATGACGCGCGTGGTCGAGCAGGACGAAGCACCGCACCCCATCATCCTCGAAGCGCTCGCGGAGGCAGACGAGATCGTTGAAGAGTTCACGATCGAGACCGGCTCGATGGTGATCGGACGATCGCTGAAAGAGCTACGGATCCGTACCGAGTACGGGATGGAAGCGCTGGCCGTGCAACGGTCGGGACGATGGACGTACCGGCCTCGAGGGTCGTTCATCCTCGCGAGCGGAGACCGGATGATCGCCGCCGGGCCGGAGGACGGCGCCGGCGAGTTGCGCGCGCTCCTGCAACCGGCGACGGTGACGGAGTGATGGAACCATCGACGCTTGCGCCGCGGAAGAAGAAGCCCGCGGCATGGTGGATGCTTCTGACGATCGCCGCCGGTGGGTTCGGGTCACTCGGCGCGGTTGCCGTTGCCGGAAGAGGCACGTACAACGTCGCTCCGTTCAAGGTCGAGCTGCGCGCGTGGCCCGCGTTCCAGGGAAAGACCGAGTTCGCTGTCGAGCCGATCGGCACTTTCTCCGGCGGCCACGCGAGCGCAGGCACGCATCGCTCGCCGATCGACTTCCGCGCGACGATCAAAGGATTCACCGTTACCGGCGCGGACCCCACGTCGATCCTCACGCAGGAAGACTCGGCGTCACTTCGAGACCCGCGCGCGTTCGCGGACTTCTTCGCGGCGAACGGTAAACAGGCTGCGCGTTCCTTCGGGATCAAGGTCGGGCTGCTCGCGCTCGGCGGTGCAGCGTTCGGCGGATTGCTCGTCTCATTCGCTGGCATGCGATTCGGCCGGGTTGCGGGAGCCGTGCTCGCCGGAGTCGTGACCGTCGGCGTGATCGGGTTACTCGTGCAACAAACCTACGACGCGAAGCAATTCAGCCGGACCTGCTGGCAGGCGCCGGATTCGTCGTCGTGCACGCGGATCGTTCGCGGCTGATGCGCGCGTTCGTCACCGGCGGAACGGGGTTCATCGGCAGCGCGCTGGTTCGTGCCTTACGCGCGCGAGGGTCGGAGGTTACGGTGCTCGCGCGCTCCCCAGAGAAGGTGCCGCCCGGCATCACGGCCGTGCCGGGAGACATCGTGTTGAAGCCAACCGTCGCCGATGCCATCGGGGGACACGATGTCGTGTTCCATCTGGCGGCGTGGTACGCGATCGGCGCGCGCGACCGAGCGCGCATGGAGCGGATCAACGTCACGGGGACGCAGAACGTCCTGACCGCCGCGCGCGATGCAGGCGTCACGAAGATCGTCTACTGCTCGACCGTCGCCGCGCTCGGGCGCGAGAAGCCGGGAGCGATCGGGGACGAATCGACACCGCACGAAGGGAAGTCCTTCGGGTCGATCTACGAAGAGTCGAAGTATCGCGCGCACGAGATCGCGCGCAGCCTCGCGAACGACGGCGCGCCAATCGTCAGCGTGATGCCGGGTGCGACGTACGGTCCGGGCGATCATTCCGTCGTCGGGCTGCTGCTGTCTTTGTACGCGCGCCGCATCCTCGTCGCGTGCCCGTTCCAGGACACGGGTTTGTCGTGGGTGCACGTCGACGACGTCGCCGCAGGCATGATCGCCGCGGCGGAAAAGGGGACGCCCGGTGACTCGTTCATCCTCGGCGGCGACAACGCCACCATCGGCGAGATGTTCCGCAGGATCAGCCCCTTCACCGGGATACGTCCACCCTGGAACCTCCCCGACGGCGTGCTCCGCGCGGTCGTTCCGCTGAGTCCCGGCATCGCACGTCTGGTCGGACAGGAGCCGAACGTGTTGCGCGAGGGACTCGCGAGCTTGCACGGCTCGTGGATGTTCTCGAGCGCGCGCGCGGAGGACGGGCTCGGCTACGAATGGCGCGGCATAGAGGACGGCATCGTCGAGACCGTGCGCACGCTTCGCACGCGCTGAGCCTACCGCGCGGCGAAGCTGCGAGCAGCGCGCGCTACAACTCGCGCGCGATACGGATCCCGCCCGCGACCTCTCCGCCGAACACGAGCAGGGACTTGCCTGCCCCGTTGATCGCTACGGTCATGAAGTCGCCGAGCTCGCGTCCCGAGTTACAGCTCAGCCCTTGCGTGCAGATGATGCCCGTCTTGGCGTCGGCCACGTCCTTCGGGGTGCTCCACGTCGAGCCGCCGTCGGTGCTCGACGCATACCGCACATGCCAAACGGTATCGCCGGGGACGGTGTTCGGATCGCCCGTGTCGACATCGGCGCCGTACCACGCGACGGCAGCTTTCCCGCCGCGCGCGTCGATCCACGGGAAGATGTTCGTCGTAGCGTCGGCCGATACGACCGTGTTGTTCTGCCACGTCTGGCCCTTGTCGTGCGACACCGCGACGCGAACGTTGCTGCCGCCGTCGATCCATGCGGCGTAAAGATCGTTCCCGTCGATCGCGTTCCCGACGATCGAGGAGCCGCCGGCGAAGTTGTCGATGAAGTGCTCGGTCCACGTTTGTCCACCGTCGCTCGACGTGGCGTTGTACATGCCGCCGCTCTTGCGGTAGTTGATCGACAGGAAGTTCGCGCCGTCCGAAACCAGCCGGCCGGTCGAGCCGGAGAACGGCAACGCGACGTGGGTCGTCCACGTGAGCCCGCCGTCGGTCGACTTCGCGAGCATCGCCGTGCTCGGCGGCTGGATGAAGTGATACTCCGCATAGACGGTGTCGAACCCGGTCAACGGATCCACCGGGCCGAGGGCGAGCCACTGCCGGTCGGAGGCCGGCAACGTCGTGATCGGCGTGCCGAGCGACCAGCTCTGCCCATCATCCTCGGAGATCGCCAGGCTGTCCGAGCCGGCCCAGAGATCGAGGAAGTAGACGCGGTTCCCGCGCGTGATCACGGAGGAGTCGCCGCCGCCCGGCAGCCGGCCCCACGGGTTCGTGAAGGTGATCTGTTGGAAGCTGCCTTGCGCTTGCGCGCCGTCGGCGGCTCGCCACAAACGGCTGTGCGTGCCGAGCCCCGCCGGTCCGTCGACGAACACCGAGCCGGAGTCACCGACGGTAACCTCGGGTTCGGTCGCCCCGCCACCGACACGGAAGACCGTGAAAGAGGTGGTCGCGCGCGCGCCCGTCATCGACGCGAGCACGAGGACCATCAGAACGGAAACGCACACGAGCATCCGACGCATCTGTCCTCCCGAGGAGATCTGCCGCCGTGCACTTCGGCCTCCGGGGCCGGGAGTCCTTCTTTCCACCCGCCGGCGCTCAAGCCCCGAGGACAGCGCGCGCGATGAGGATCCGCTGCACCTCGCTGGTCCCTTCGCCGATCTCGAGCACTTTCGCGTCGCGGTAGAAGCGAGACACGGGGAACTCGTCCATGAAGCCGTACCCGCCGTGGATCTGCACCGCTTCGCGAACGATGTCATTCGCGACCTCGGTCGAGTACAGCTTCGCTATCGAAGCCTCCGTCTTGAACGGCATCCCGTTGTCGTGCATCCACGCTGCTCGGTACACGGCGAGCCGGGCCAGGTCGGTCTTCATCGCCATGTCGGCGAGCTTGAATGCGATCGCCTGATTGTCTGCGATCGGCCGCCCGAACTGCTTGCGGTCTTTGGCATAGGAGACACAGAGATCGAGGCATCCTTGCGCGCACCCAACCGCGAGCGCTCCGATAGCCACCCGGCCTCCGTCGAGGATGATCAAGAAGTTCTTGAAGCCTTCGCCGCGCGCACCGAGCAGGTTCTCCTCCGGCACGCGGCATCCGTTGAACACGAGCTCGCGGGTGTCGGACGCGTGCCACCCGAGCTTGCGATACTTCTTGCCCGTATCGAATCCCGCCGTGCCGACGGGAACGATGATGTTCGAGACCTCGTCCTTGCTCGTGCGCGCGGTGATCGTGACGTGCTGGCTGATCGGCGTGCCGACGTTGGTGATGAACACCTTCGTCCCGTCGATAACCCACGATCCGTCGTCGAGCCGCGCCGTCGTCTTCGTCGCTCCGGAATCCGATCCCGCCTCCGGCTCCGTGAGGCCGAAACCCGGGATCTTCTCGCCGCGCGCCAGCGGCACGAGCCACCGTTGCTTCTGCTCTTCGGACCCGAACAGGTAGATCGGCATCGCGCCGAGACCGACCGCAGCTTCCAGCGTGATCCCCATCGATTGATCGACGCGACCGATCTCTTCGATGGCGATACACAGCGTTGTGAAGTCTGCGCCGACGCCGCCGTATCGCTCGGGGAACGGCAGTCCCATCAACCCGAGCTTCCCCATCTCCAGAACGATGTCGTCGGGGAAGTGCCCGCTCGCGTCGAGCTCGTCCGCGCGCGGCGCGATGACGCGCGAAGCGAAATCACGCACGGTTCGCCGGAATTCTTCTTGTTCCGGAGTCAGTCTGAAGTCCATGGCCGCGGGAGCATAGCGCAGCGAGTTCGGCGTGTTACGCTCGCCGTCGATGAGCGACGACCGCTTGCAACGCGAGCGCGAGTTCTTCGACCGAACATCCGCGGAGCAGTTCGGAGACAACGCGCCGGTCCCGACGGAGCACATGGTTGCGCTCTTGCAACTGCTCGGCCCGACGAGCGGCATGCGCGTGCTCGATGCTGGATGCGGCGCCGGCGATCTCGCCCTCGAGATCGCACGCGACGCTGCCGAAGTAGTCGGATTCGATCTTTCGCCCGAGAGCATCAAGCTGATGGGCGCGCGCGCGGGGCGGCTCGGCGTGAGATCGCCTGCGGGACTCGTCGCCGTGATGGAGCATTTCCCGTTCCCGGCGGGTTCGTTCGACGTCGTCGTCGGCAAGTCCATCCTGCACCACGTCGATGTCGCCGCAGCGATGCGCGAGGTGCACCGCGTGCTCCGGCCGGGCGGACGCGCGCTCTTCATCGAGAACCAAGTGACCAATCCGTTGCTTCGCTTCGCGCGCGAGCGATTGACCGGCCGGCTCGGCGTTGCGCGGCTCGGGACGCTCGACGAGCATCCGCTGACGAAACGCGATTACAACGAGGTGCGCCAACTCTTCCCGTCGATGACGTTGCGCTATCCCGATTTCCGATTCTTCGGCTTGTTCAGCAGGAACGTGCTGCGATATCGGCGAGCCCTTTGGCTGGCGCGCGCGCTCGGCAAGGCCGACGCGTGGGTGTATCACCGCTTCCCGCCCATGCGGAAGTGGGGATACCACGTGATCATCGACGCGCGACGGCCGTGAACGGATCACCGAACGTAGCGAAACGGACATCGCAGGCGCAGGGCGCGTAACCCCGCGCACCGCCTGTTCGTTGGACGAGACGGGCACGGAGATGATGGGGAACACGATGCAGAAACACGATCCAGCCGACGCGTTCCAACACGCGCTCGAGATGCACACGCACAGGCAGGAGTCGGAGCTCGACGAGCTCGTGGAGCTGACGGATGCGATCGCCAGATTGCGGGCCGAACAGGTCGCTCCCCCGCGATTGCGGAAGCGGATCCTCCACGTCGTACGCGAGAGCTGACTACAAGCGCGCGCTCACGCGCTCCGGCGTGATCTCGATCAACGTATCGTTGCCGAACGCTTCGATCCGGTCATACTTCTTCAAGAACATCGCAGTGAGGTCCGTGTAACCGGCAGCGTGGACGTCGAGGAGGCGCGCCGGTCCGCGCACCAACACGAAGCTGTTGCCCTTGTACGCCGTCAGCGCCGCGCGCGCCGTGCGCTCGACGTTGCGCGCGCGCACGGCCGAGCGCTCGCACCACCCGTAGACGAGCCCATCCGACACGACCACTTCGCAGGGCACCGCATGCGGCATGCCGTCGGCGCCGACCGTTGCCATGACGCCGATCGGGCGCTCGGCGAGGAACGCGAGCGCGTCATCCACGACGTATCTCGAACCGGCCGCTCGAGGGCACGCTGTGAGCGCGACGCAACATCGCTCGAGACTATCTCATCGCACGTGGACGACGTCCCCCGCCGCGACCGCCGTCGTCGAGCCGCCCGTATCGACGACGAGCGCGCCGCGCGCGTCGACGTCGACCGCGATCCCCTCGACAGGATCGCGGGGGGTTTCCACGCGCACGCGGCGTCCGAGCGTCACGCAGATCTCGCGGTAACGGCCAAGCGCTGCATCGGGATCACGCATGAGCTCCTCGAAACCTTGCATCGTTCGTGCGAGCAGATCCGCTCGGTCGAGCCGCTTGGCACCTTCCAACGCCAGCGAGGTCGCCGCCGGTAGCTCGGCGGGGAATGAGGTATTGCTGACGTTGATGCCGAGCCCCACCAGCACGAAGCTCGGCACGTCGGCTTCGACGAGGATCCCGCCGAGCTTCTTGTCCCCCACCATCAGATCGTTCGGCCACTTGAGGCCGCTTTCGACGAGCGCGCGCGCGCGGATCGCTGCCGTCGCCGCGACGCCGGTGACGAGCGGGATGAGCGTCCATCGCTCGGCCGGTTCGCGCGGGCGGGCGATCCAGGTCGCATGCAGGCCCAGTCCGGGCGCGCTCGTCCATGTCCTGTCGACCCGCCCGCGCCCGCGACGCTGTACGTCGGCAACCACCACGGTCCCCGCAGCGGCGCCGCCCTCTGCGAGCGCGCGCGCTTCATCCATCGTCGAGTCGCACTCGTCGAGCGTCAGCACGCGCGGGCTCACATCGGCGAGCACGCGAGCGAACGCATCGTGGAACTCGACCGGCTTCGGCATCGGCGCGAGGCTACACTGGCGCGAGATGATCACGGGGTCGCGCGAGGAATTCGAAGAGCTCGTCGCGGACGCGATCGACTCGCTCCCACCCGAGTTCGCCGAGCGGCTCGACAACGTCGCGATCGTCGTGGAGGACGAGCCGCCGGGGCCGTTGTTGGGGCTGTACGAAGGCGTCCCACAACCTGCGCGCGGCGCGCACTACAACCTGGCGCTGCCCGACGTGATCACAATCTACCGGCGTCCGCTGGAAGCGCGCGCGCACTCGCGAGAAGGCCTCGCGCGCGACGTGCGCAAGACGGTGCTTCACGAGATCGCGCACCACTTCGGCATCAGCGACGAGCGTCTGGACGAGCTCGGCTGGTCGTAAGCGCGCGTGTCCCGTCGAGCCGCCGCGCGCCTGCCACAGGAC
>JBHELL010000052.1:0-3346 GCA_046263075.1 Actinomycetota bacterium
CCGCGCGTCGTGATGAAGGACGGGGAAGCTCGCATCGAGCTGCCCGACGGCACGATCGATCTGCCGTGACGGTCGAACGCCTCTCCGCCTCCGTACGGCGAGTGCGCGCGCCGAACCCGTCGCCGATCACGCTCGAAGGAACCAACACGTACATCGTCGGCGACGCCGAGCCGATCGTGATCGACCCCGGGCCGAACATCGCGTCGCATCTCGACGAAGTCCTCGACGCGGCGGGATCGCCTTCGCTGGTGTTGCTCACGCACCGGCACGCGGATCATGCCGAAGGCGCCGAGCGTTTCGCAGCGGCCGCGCGCGCGCCGCTCGCGGCGTATGCGCCGCCCGGCGGCATGCACGAAGACGTCGACCCGGTCGGCGACGGGCAGCGGATCACCGCAGCGGAGGTGACCCTCGTCGCGTCGCACACACCCGGACATTCGAGCGACCACCTCTGCTTCTGGCTCGGCGGTGAGCGCGCGCTGTTTACCGGAGATCACGTCCTCGGGCGCGGCACGACCGTGATCGCGTATCCGGATGGAGACATGGCGGCGTACATGACTTCGCTCGAGCGCGCGGCCTCGTTCCGGCCGTCGCGCCTCTACCCCGGCCACGGACCCGTCGTCGACGAGCCCGCTTCCGTCCTTCGCTATTACGCAGATCACCGCACCGACCGCGAGAACCAGGTCCTCGCCGCGATCGACGCAGGCGACGATACCGTCGAGCGCATGGTCGCGCGCATGTACGCAGACGTCGACGCCGCGCTTCACGCAGCAGCTGCGCTCAGCCTGCGCGCGCACCTCGTGAAGCTCCAGCATGAAGGACGCATCGAAGCAGAGGGAAACCGCTGGCGCCGGGCGTAGTTCGCCCGAGATGAGACCGAGCGGCTACGCTTCCGGACGCACGAAGGGGGAGGCCATGTTCCGCACGATCATCGTTGGGACCGACGGGTCCGGCACCGCGTCGACCGCCGTTCGCCACGCCGAGGAGATCGCCAAACACTCGGACGGAGAGCTGATCGTCGTGAGCGTGTACACGCTCCCTCGTGAGACGGCGGGCCCCTTCACGGATCCCCAAGGCTCACCCGCGGGCATCGAGGTCGCGAACGGCCTGCTCGGAGACGTCGAGAAGCACTACGGCAAGGAGATCCGCCTCCGCACCATCGCGCGCGAGGGTTCGCCGAGCGACGCGCTGCTCGACATCTCGGAGGAAGAGAAGGCCGACCTGATCGTCGTCGGGAACCGTGGCATGACGGGGGCGAAGCGGTTCGTGCTCGGCAGCGTGCCGAACACCGTCTCACACCACGCGCCCTGCCACGTGTTGATCGTGCACACCACGGAAGAGTCGGGAGAGGCCGCGCGCGTCCTCGATCCGGATTACAAGCTGACGCTGATCGCGACCGATGGCTCCGAGACCGCTTCGCGCGCGCTGAAGCTCGGTTACGAGCTCGCGACGGCGCTCGGCTCGAAGATCTTGGTGGTCCACGTGGGTGAGCCGGCGCGCGGCAAGCAAGTGCTCGACGATGCAGCCTCGCAGTACAAGGGCATCGAGACGCTCAGCGTCGAAGGCGACCCCGCCGACAAGATCCTCGAGGTGGCCGAAGAGAAGAAGGCTGATCTGGTCATCATCGGGAACAAGGGGATGACCGGCGCGCGCAGGTTCCTGCTCGGAAGCGTCCCGAACCAAGTTTCGCACCACGCGCCCTGTAACGTGCTCATCGTCAAGACGACGTAGCGCCTCCCGCCCGCCGCACGACCGCCCCTTTACGGCCAGCGCGCGTCGATCGCGATGCGCGACAGGGCGCCGGCACCGGGTCCCGACTGGCGTAACGCCAGCGCGTACTCGCCCGGCGACGTCATCTGCGTCGCGATGTGAAGCGGCGACGAGCCGTTCGCGCGCGCAACCTCCGCGTACGGGATCCCCGTCGCGGTCTGCGACCGTCCGAGCACGCGGCCTTGCAACAGCACGAGCGTCGAGGAGGGACCCGACCATGCGGCGCCGGCGCTGAATGCGCCGTTGCGCGTCGGCGTCAGCTCGAAGAACGGGTTGCACCGGTTGTCCGCGCAAGCCGTTCCTCCCGGCGAGGCGGGCACGCCCGGCAACCGCAACGACACGAGCCTCTCGAGATCCTGGTATTCGATCGCGAAGCTGATCGTCGCCGTGGAGCCGTGCAGGACCACGGCGACCGCGCGCATCCCGGGGAACGAAAGCTCCTCTCGCACACCGCTCACGGAGTCGGTGCAATCCGTACGCCGCACCGTATCGTCGAGCGCGCGCAAAGGACACAACGACACCTGCGTCGTCACCGGCTCGACGTCGACACGCATCAATGCCGAGCCCTGCTGCGGCCGAAACCCGATCCGTAACAGGTCGTCCGTTCCGCCGTTCAGGACGATGTTCTTGCCGAGCAGCTTCACCGACGCGTCCGGCGGCGCCGGAGATGCCGTGCACGAGACGAGGGCGAGAACGCACGCGAAGAAAACCCATCTCACGGTTTCGATACTAATGGTCGCTACAGGACGACGACCGTCATCGACGCCGGCGCCGAGCGGTTGCCTGCGAGGTCGACGGCCCATGCTTCGACGAGATACGCGCCCGGAGGCAGAACCGGTGCCGACTGCCACGTGATCGCGGCGCCGGGACATCCGTTGCACGCGTCCGCGGTCGTGTCGAGCGCTACGACGCCGGAGCGGCGGTCGCTGAATTCGAGGTCGACGCGCGCGACCGCGATATCGTCACTCGCGCTTCCCTGGAAGACGACCGGGATCAGCGGCGGGATCAGCACGGGACTCTGCGTCGGGGAGAACTCCACCGTCGGTCGTTGCGCGTCGACCGTGAAGCTCCGCGGCGCGCTGGGAGGGCTCGTCTGTCCGAAACCGTCGGTGACGGTCGCGGTGAGCGAATGTGCGCCGGAGCTGAAGATGATGAGCCGCGACCAGCTCCCGTCACTCTGCACCGTCGTCGTCCCTCGACTCGACGTGCCTTCGAGGATCGTCACGTACATCCCAGGCGTTCCCGTGCCGCGGACGATCACGTCGGGACGTTGCAACGAACCTTCGGGAGGGTCGGTGATAACCGGGGCGGCAGGCGGCGGTGGGAGCGGCGGGACGTTCACCGTGAACGTCACCGGAACCGAGGACGGACCGGTGTTGTTCGCGAGATCGGTCGCGGTCGCGGTCAGGGTGTGAACCCCGTTCGCGAAGCTCAGCATGACGGCCCAGTTCCCGTCCGAATTCGATACGACCGTTCCGATCGTCGTCGAGCTTTCGATCACGCGCACCGTGACCGCTCCGTCGGCTACCCCGCTCACCGTGACGGCGTGCGTCGTCGTGATCGTCGAGCCGTTCGCCGG
>JBHELL010000053.1:0-6394 GCA_046263075.1 Actinomycetota bacterium
GTCTGGAGCCGATCGCCGCCGCAGAGATAGACACCGTCGGCGCAGTGACCAAGGTCGGCCATCGGGAGGTTCATTTCGAGTCCGACGACCTGTCGGCGGCCGCGCGGCTCGGCAGCGTCGACGACGTGTTCGTGTCGTGCGCGCGCATCACAGGCATCGGCCACACCCGCGAGTCGTTGCGAGGCCTCGCGGAGCGCACGCGCCGGCTCGATGTCGGTGCCGTCGCCGTTCGGCTGGGCCGCCGCGTCGCGACGTTCGACGTGTCGGCGAGCTTCCTCGGTGCGCGCAACTACAACCGGTTCGAGATCGAAGATGCCATCGGCGGCGCGATCAGTGCGACGACGGGCTGGCAGTACGTCCGCCGAGCCGAGGAAGCATCGAGCGGAGATCTCACGGTGCGCGCGCACCTGCGCGAAGACGAAGCGCTGATCGGCGTCCGCATCGGCGAGCGCCCGCTGCACCGGCGCCCGTACAAGCTCGAGTCGCCGAAGGGCTCGCTGCATCCACCGGTCGCGTTCGCGATGGCGATGCTTGCGGGCCTCCGGCCGAAGGAGCGGGTGCTCGATCCCTTCTGCGGCGCCGGCACGATCGCGATCGAAGCCGCACGCACGCAGCGCCTGGAAGCTCTGGCGTCCGACCTCGATCCGGATGCGGTCGGGATGACGGTGCGCAACGCCGCGCGCGCCGGCGTCGACGTGCGCGCGTTCGTCGCGGATGCGGCTCGACCGCCCCTGGCGCACGCCGATCGGATCATCACGAACCTGCCGTGGGGCCACGGCGTCGCAACGCGCGGGCGGCTCGGCGAGGATCCCGCGCGATGGTGGGACGAGGTCCGAGAGGTCGGGCCTGTGATCGTGGCGTTGACCGCGTCGCCTCCGCGCGGCGAGGTGAGCGCGCGCATCCCGATCAGCCTGTTCGGCCGGCATCCCGAGATCGTCGTCGTCGGCGGCGCGATCCCGGAGCCGATCTCGCGAAGGCTCGCGGGCTGAGGTATACATCGGCGTCATGGCAGCCGAATCTTCTTTCGACGTAGTTTCAAAGGTCGATCGCGCAGAGGTCGACAACGCGATCCAACAGACACGCAAGGAGCTCCAGCAACGCTTCGACTTCAAGGGGACCAACGCGACGATCGAATGGTCGGGCGACCTGACGATCGAGGTGCGCGCGAACGCCGAGCAGCGTTTGAAGGCTGCGATCGATGTGTTCAAGGAACGCTGCGTGAAGCGCCAGGTGTCGCTGAAAGCGCTGACGGTCGGCGAGCCCAAGCCCGCCGCCGGCAGCACGTTCAAGAGCGAGATCGCCGTCAACCAAGGCATCGCGACCGAGAAAGCGCGCGAGATCGTCAAATACGTGAAGGGTGCGAACCTCAAAGCGGTTCAGGTCGCGATCCAGAGTGACCAGCTGCGCGTCAGCGCGAAGAGCAAGGACTCGCTGCAGGAAGTTATCCAGCTCCTCAAGGAGAAGGATTTCGGCATCCCGCTCCAGTTCACGAACTACCGCTAGTCGTCCTCGTGGCGCGAAGAAGAGGCCTGTTTGGGGCGAGGCGCTGAGGCGCAGAATCGAACAACCGGGCAAATCGCCCCCGCGGTTACAGGGACGAGCCCTCGCATCCGCGAAACGGGTCCGCAGAGCTCATGAGAGCGCGCGCGATCCCGCTGACCATCATCACCATCATCGCCTCGGCGGTCGTGGGGGCGGTGCCTGCGCGCGCGGCCGCATCGAGCACCGGGAGCGTCTACGCATGGGGCGCCAACGCGAACGGGCAACTCGGAAACGGCACACACACGAGCGGATCGTCTCCTGCGCGCACATCGGCTCTGTCCGCGGTTATCGCGGTCGCCGCCGGCGGCTCGCACACGCTCGCCCTGCGCGCGGACGGCACGGCGTTCGCGTGGGGCGACAACGGAGACGGTGAGCTGGGCAACAACTCGACGATCAATGCTTCTGTTCCCGCGCCGGTCTCGGGGCTCTCCGACGCGATCGCGCTCGCAGCGGGACAGTTCCACAGCCTCGCGTTGTCGAGCGATGGGACCGTTCGCGCGTGGGGGCGAGGGAGCGACGGGCAGCTCGGCACCGGAGTCGCAACCAGCGCAACGACGCCGAGCGTCGTCACCGGACTCGGCGACGTCGCAGCGATCGCTGCAGGCGACGCACACAGCCTCGTGGCGAAACGCGACGGCAGCGTGTGGGCGTGGGGACGGAGCGCGGATGGGCAAGCCGGAACGCTTTCGACCATCCAAGCGGTTCCGGCCCGCATACCGGGCATCGATCATGCGATCGCCGTTGCAGGCGGAAGCGCGCACAGCCTCGCGTTGTGCGCAGACGGCGGCGTCGTGAGCTGGGGGTCGGACCGGTACGGGCAGCTCGGCGACGGCACGACGTCGACGGGCGCGAACCCGACGCCACGTCGCGTCTCAGGGCTCGCGCACATCGTTTCGATCGCGGCCGGCGGGAACCACAGCCTCGCGCTGGCGTCGGATGGAACCGTGTGGGCGTGGGGAACGAACGCTCGCGGCGAGCTCGGGAACGGAACCACGAACCCGAGCGCGACGCCGGTGAAGGTGAGCGGGCTCGCCGACGTCGTCGGGATCGCGGCCGGGACTGCGCATAGCGTGGCCGTGCGCTCGGACGGGAGCGTCTGGGCGTGGGGCGCCGGGGCAAGCGGGCAGCTCGGCGATGGAACCGCCGCCGACCACCTGACGCCGGTGGAAGCGACATCGTTGACCGCCGCGACGATGGTGGCGGCCGGCGGCGCGCATACGGTAGCGCTGAAGCCTCCCGCGGTCGTCATCGATGCAACACCGCCGGCGCTCACGAACAGCACGAGCGCGCGCTTCGACTTTCACTCCGACGAGCTCGTCACGTTCGTATGCGTCCTCGACGGCGCGTGGTTGCCGTGCACCTCGCCGACCACGTACACATCGCTCGCCGAGGGGACCCACACCCTCGAGATCAGCGCCGAGAACGACGTGGGCGACTCCTCGGTGGCGCGGTACGCATGGCTCATCGACACGACTGCTCCGGTCGCGACGTTCACCGACGGTCCCACATCGATCCTGCATCGCACCAGCGCGTCGTTCTCGTTCACGACGAACGATCCGGACGCATCCACGAGGTGCGGCGTCGACGGTGCGACGCTCGAAGCGTGCGTCTCGCCGCTGACGCTCGACGGGCTCGTCGACGGCGCACACGTTCTCGAGGTGGTGGCTACCGATCCTGCGGGGAATGCATCGCCTCCGGCTGAATACCGGTGGACCGTCGACACCTCACCTCCGGCGATCACGATCACGTCGGGACCGTCCGGAACGTGGGGCTCGACGACCGCCGTATTCGCATTCACGGCAGATCAAGGCGTGATGTTCAGATGTTCGATCGACGGTTCTGCACCGAGCAGCTGCACCTCGCCGGTCACCTACACGGGCCTGGCCGCCGGCTCGCACACCTTCACGGTGGCGGCGACCAACCCCGACGACGGGGCGACATCCTCCATCGCGCGCACTTGGACGGTCGATACCACCCGTCCGTTCGTGACGCTGACGGGGTCGCCGGCCGGCACCGTTACCACGAACACGGTGGAGCTCGCCTTCACGTCTACCAAGCCGGGCACGTTCACGTGCAGCCTCGATTCCGGCTCGTTCAAGTCCTGCACGTCGCCCGTGACGTACGCCGGGCTCGTCAACGGTCCCCATTCGTTCGCGGTGCGCTCGATCGACCAAGGGGGCAACGTGTCGAACACCGCGCGCGCATCTTGGACGGTGGATGCTGCCGCTCCGCCCCTGACGATCGAGTCTGGTCCATCGGGATGGGTCCGGTCGCGTGGCGCTACGTTCACATTCACCTCGCCCGATGCCGCGGCAACGTTCGCATGCGGACTCGACAGGCAGACCTATCAGCCGTGCACGTCACCGGTCGTCTACAGCGGGTTGCCCGAAGGAGCGCACACATTCTCGGTGCGCGCGTCCGACGCCGCGGGCGACACGTCACTTTCAGCCGTGCACGCGTGGACGATCGACGTCACGGCGCCGGCCGTGACCCTCACCAGTCCGCGCGCCGGGACGGCGTACGCGGCAGGCACATCGTTCGGCATCCACACACAGGGAGCGGTGATCGTCTCGGGCGGCGCAAGCTTCACGATCTCTGCAACAGGGCAGGACGCAGGACCCATCACGATGACGTTCTCCGTCGACGGCGAGGCGTTGTGCGATGCCGGCGCTCCGTACACCTGCAAGTGGATCCCCACGCAAGGGCAACATGTCGTCTCGGTCATCGGGACGGACGCTGCGGGGAACGCGTCGAACACGATGATGGTTTCGGTGCAAGTGGTCTAAGGCTCGGTCACTTCGGACGGATCGAGATCGTCACCGCCGTTCGTCCCTGACACTCTTCCGCGAGCCGAACCTGACCGTTGTTCTTCGCGCCCTCGAAATTGACCTCGGCATCGTGGGGGTCTCGCTCCGACTTCGCGACGGAGAAGCCGTTGCCGTCGAACTTCTCCTTCATCTCCCCGAAGAGGTCGCCGAGCGCATCCCCGGTGTACCCCTGGATCACCTGCGTGGGGCCGGCCGTCTGGTTCGACGTCCACGTCACGTCGTCGATCTCGGGGAAGGGCGTCGGGAACTTCGGTCCGGCGATAGGGCTCGGCGTCGAGACGCAGGCCACTGCGTTCGGATCCCGCTCTCGATCGGCATCCGAGTCTTTGCACGCGGCGCCGGTGACGACGAGCAGTGCTGCGATGATCGCGATCTTCTTCGTCATCGTTCGTCCACGTTCCCCCTCGAGAACATCCGGCGGAAGCCAGCTTTGACGCCGACTCCTACTCGGACGAGCCGGCGGCTCGCAAGCGTGTTGTAGCGCTCCTCAGATCTTTGCAGCTTCGATCCGAGCAGGGTTGCGTGCGCGCGCTCTGCCGCGAGCGTCTTCTCGAGCGATCGCGCCTCGCTCGCCAGCCGCGCGATCTCGGCGCGCGCGGCCGAGATGAGCCCCTGTTGCTCTTCGATCGTGGCCGCGTCCGCGCGCATGGCTCGCACGAAAGCGCCGCCGAAGGCCGTACGAGCCGGCGCGCCGTCGTCATCTCGCAGCGCGCGGATCGCTTCGGCCACTCGCGCGACGTACGCCGGCCAGTCGCTTCGCGCGCGCGCCGAGTCGACGGCGCGGCTCGACAATCGGGCGAGACGAGACGGGTCGGAAAGCAGCTTGTCGACCGCAGCGGCGAACCCGGAGGCATCGTCCACCATGATGCCGCCGTCCTCCTCGTCGAGCCGGTCGCCGAACGGGTTCGATGCGAGCGTCACCGGAACCGTCCCGACGAGCTGCGCCTCTCGCACGACTCGAGAGCTACCCTCGACGCGGCCCGGCCAGAGCAGGACGTGCGCGCGCGAGAGCATCGCCAGCATCTCGTCGTTGTCGGCCTGGTCGATCGGAAGGGTCGAAGCGCCCAGCTCTTCCGCGATCGCGCTCGCGGCTGTTCCCCACCGGTTGTTCACCACGACGGCGACGTCATGTGTTCGTTCACGTGGAGGTGCCGGGAAGCGAGGAAGCCCCGCGCCGAGCCACGTGCACGCAACACCGGCATCGGCGGCGGCGTGCGCGAGCTGCTGGGAGTTGGACCAGAGGGCGAACCCGGCTGCGCGCATCGCGCGGAAGTGCTCGGCGCGCGCGAGCGCCTCGAACGGCACCGTCGCAGGGTCGGGACGGGTCCACCCGTCGTCGAACGGCCAGCCGACGAGCCCGGGCGGCGCCAGCACCAAGAGAACCGCGCGCGCCGGCGACAACGAAACCGATGCGAATGGGACCGGACCGGCGATGCCTTCGGGCAGAACGACGATCTCGCCTGCGTCCGGCGCGCGACCGCTCGTGGCGCGCCGCGGCTCGACACCCGTCGCATCGGCAAGCGCACGGAAGGTCGGTTCGTGGATCGCGCCGCGGAGCTCGACATCGTGGCCGGCCGCGCGCGCGGCGAATGCGAGCTCGTGCAAGGTCCGGTATCCGCCGGGGATCCATCGCCACGGCGCGTTCAGCGACGCCGGGAGCTCGAGCAGCGGCCAGTCGCAGGGTGTGCAGATCGTCACGCGCGCCATCGCACGCGGATGCTACCGGCTAATCCCCGGTCGTCATCGCCGAGCCGTGCAGCCACGCGAGCGGATCGCTCATGGCTGCGACTCCGTCCGCTGCGGATCCGAACGCCGGCGCGAAGTCGCGTTCATCGAATGTCGTGATCATGTCCCCGATCGCGAGGTCGAGTGATCCCATCGTGCCGGTCCCGTCGACCGCGGTGGACCACAACGCCGGCGGGGTTGCGCTCGAGTCGGCGAGCATGCCGAAGATCCCGCTCCACCGTAGCGAGGACGGCGCCGACGGATCCGACGACAGCCCGAGCGCGCGCATCGCACGTTGT
>JBHELL010000054.1:0-7785 GCA_046263075.1 Actinomycetota bacterium
GCCGTTCACGGTCGCCGCCCCGAACGTCGTCGAGGACGGCGAGGAAGCGGGATCGCTCGCGTCCGTGCGTGTGGACGACGGTAGCGGCTGCCCACGCTACGTCGCGCGTATCTTCACCGGCATCGCGATCGGATCCTCGCCGTGGTGGATGAGACGCCGGCTTCTCGCGTGCGGGATGCGACCCATCTCGAACGTCGTCGACGTCACGAACTACGTCTTGCTGGAGCGGGGCCAGCCGCTGCACGCTTTCGACCTCGACAGGCTCGACGGCTCGGCGATCGTCGTTCGAAAGCCCAAGAAGGGTGAGCAGATAACGACACTCGACGGGCAGCAGCGCGCGCTCGATCGGAACGACGTCGTGATCTGCGACGCGTCGAAGCCGGTGGCAGTGGCGGGGGTGATGGGCGGCGCCGAGTCGGAGGTGTCGGGGTCGACGACGCGGATCCTCCTCGAATCGGCGACGTTCGACCCGATACGCGTCCGCACGACGGCCGCGCGGCTCGGGCTCCGCACCGAGGCGAGTGCGCGCTTCGAGAAGGGCTCAGACCCCGAGCTCCCACCGGCGGCGGCCGGCCGAGCGGCCGAGCTCTTCGCGCAACTCGCCGGCGCCCGCGTCGCGCGCGGCGCCATCGATGTCTACAAGAAGGGCGCGCGCATCAAGCCGATCACGCTTCGCGTCGCTCGCGCGTCCACGATCATCGGCGAACCGCAGGACGCGTCCAAAGCGGCGGCGGGGTTGCGGTCGCTCGGGTTCGACGTGGAGGAGAAGAAGAGCGCCCTGCGTGTGGTGCGGCCTTCGTGGCGTCCGGACGTGACCGAAGAGGTGGACGTGATCGAGGAGGTCGCGCGCGCCTTCGGATATGAGAACGTCGCCGCGCGCCTGCCCGTCGGCGCGCGCCGCGGGGCGCTTACCGTCGGACAAGCCGCGCGCCGGTTGGCGCGCGTGCTGCTCCTCGGTGCCGGCGTTCACGAAGCGCAAACCCTCTCGCTCCTTCCGCCGGGCTTGCCGGACCGTCTCGATCTGCCGGCGGACCACCAGCTGCGCCGCGCGCGCCGCGTCATGAATCCGCTCTCGGAGGAGGAGAGCGTGCTTCGCGCGTCGCTCGTGCCGGGGTTGCTGCTCGCCGCGAGGCGCAACGTCGCGCGGCGCGTGCTTCCCGTGAAGCTGTTCGAGATCGGCGTCGTCTTCGAGCCGCGGGTCGACGGGCATGAACGATGGGACGTGGCGTTCGTCCTCTGCGGACCGTCCGAGCCGTCGTGGTTCGCACCCCAACGCGAGCTCGACTTCTTCGACGCGAAGGGGATCCTAGAGGGATTGATCGACGGGCTCGGCGTTGGCGCGCATGTCGAGCCGCTCCAACAGGCGGATGCGTTCTACAACCCAGGCCGCGCCGGCGAGATCGTCGCGGGCTCCGAACGGCTAGGCATGATCGCCGAGCTGCATCCGCGCGCGGCCGAAGCGCTCGAGCTGCCACCTCGCGTCGCGGTCGGGACCCTCGACCTCGATCGAGTCATCGCGCTCATGAGCCCGTCGTCTGCCGCGGCCCCCGCGCGCTTCCCGGCCGTCGGTCGCGACCTTGCGCTCGTTGTGCCCGAGGCTGCGCATGCCGCCGACGTCGAAGCCGTGATCCGTGACGCCGGCGGGGCAGCGGTCGAGTCCATCCGCCTGTTCGACAGGTACCGGGGCGATCAGGTCGAGGGGGGTCACGTCAGCCTCGCCTTCACGCTTTCGTTGCGCGCGGCAGAACGAACGATGACCGACGACGAGGCCGACGCCGTCATCGAAGCGATCGTCGGGGCGGTCGCGGCGCGCGGGTGGTCGGTCCGCTCGTAAGGGCCTTGCATACCTATTCAGGAATCTGTATAAGTATCAAATGCCGTACCGCGTGGGAGTCGTCGGGGCGTCCGGATACACCGGCGCCGAGCTGCTTCGCTTGCTGGAGCTTCATCCGGCGCTCGAGCCCGTGGTCGCGACGTCCCGGGAGTTCGCCGGCCGTCCGGTTTCCGGCGTGTACCCGAACCTGACCACCTCGCTCACCTACTCGGAGCTCGACGCCGGAGAGCTCGAAGGTCTCGACCTCGCATTCCTCGCCTTGCCACACGGCGCGTCGATGGACATCGGTGCGCACCTGGTGAAAGCGGGCGTAAGGGTCGTCGACCTCTCCGCCGATTTCCGCTTGAAGGATCCCGACGCGTACCCAGAATGGTTCGGCGCTGCGCACACCGCGCCGGACTCGCTCGGGGAGTGGGCGTACGGGATCCCCGAGCTCCATCGAGCCGTGATCGGCGACGCCGCCGCCGTGGCGAATCCCGGCTGCTACCCGACCGCGGCGATCCTTGCGCTGGCGCCGCTCGTGCGCGCGCGGCTCGTCGACCCGTCGTCGATCGTGATCAGCGCGGCATCGGGCGTTTCCGGGGCCGGTCGCGGTGTCAACGCAAGCGTTCATTTCTCTCACGTCGACGCGAACTTCAAAGCGTATGGGCTTCCGGCGCACAAGCACACGCCGGAGATCGAGCAGGAGCTCTCTTCGCTCGCCGGCACGAACGTCGTGGTCACGTTCGTTCCGCATCTCGTGCCGATGCCTCGCGGCCTGCTTGCAACCTGTATCGCGACGCTCACCCGTGATGACGATCCGGCCGATGCGGCCACCGAGATGTACCGCGACGAGCCGTTCGTGCGCGTGCTTGTGGATACGCTGCCCGAAACCAAGTTCACGCACGGCTCGAACCTCTGCTTGCTCGGGTACCGCGTCGACGCGCGCGCCGGCCGCGTGATCGCGACGGCCGCGATCGATAACCTCGGCAAGGGCGCCGCCGGACAAGCCATCCAGAATGCGAACCTGATGCTCGGCCTCGACGAAACGTCGGGCCTCACGGCCGGAGGTGTATACCCCTGAAACTTCCGCAAGGATTCACGGCGGCCGGTGTCGCTGCCGGCTTGAAGCCGAGCGGCAACCCCGACGTTGGGCTGCTCGTGTCGGACCGCCCGGCGGCGGCCGTCGGGGTGTTCACGACCAACCGGTTCCAAGCGGCGCCTGTGATCGTCTCCCGGAAACACCTCCGCCGGGGCAGCGCGCGGGCCATCGTCTGCAACGCGGGGAACGCGAACGCGTGCACCGGGACGCAAGGGATCGACGATGCGACCGAGATGGCTCGCTTCACCTCGAACGCGCTGCGCATCGGCGGCAAAGAGAAAACGCTCGTCAACTCGACGGGTGTGATCGGCGTTCGGCTGGACGTTGGCAAGGTGAAACACGGGATCGAGCTGGCCTCGAAAGAGCTCGCCCCGGACGGCGCGCGCGATTTCGCGCGCGCGATCCTCACGACGGACACCAAGCCGAAGTTCGCCGAGGTGCGCGTCGGCGGCTCGACGGTCGTCGGATTCGCGAAAGGTGCAGGGATGATGGCGCCCGAGCTGGCAACGATGCTCGTGTTCCTCGCCACCGACGCCGTGGTCCAACGCGATGTCGCCGATGCAGCGTTACGCAAAGCGGTGCGGCCCAGTTTCGAGGCTCTGAACCTGGATGGCTGCATGTCCACGAACGACACGGTGCTGTTGCTCGCGAACGGCGCGAGCGGCGAGGCCGTCGCGGCAGACGCATTCGAAGCTGCGGTTGCAGACGTGTGCGCCTCGCTCGCACACATGGTCGCCGACGACGGTGAAGGGATGACGAAGCTCGTCACGGTGACCGTCCGGGGAGCCGCGGATCCGAGAGAGGCACGGAAGGCCGCCGATGCGATCGCCGGCTCGGTATTGTTGCGCTGCGCGCTGAACGGAGCCGATCCGTATTGGGGACGCGTGCTCGCTGCGCTCGGCTCGGCGAAGATACCACTCGACCCGAACAAGGTGGACGTCTGGATGGGTGGAGAGAAGCTGTCGGAGGCCGGCACGTTTGGCCCCGGTGATGTGGAGGCCGCCCGCACGCGCCTGAAGCAGCGCAACGTCGAGATCGTGGTCGAGCTTCACCGAGGCGAAGCGCAAGCCACCGTCTACACGAACGACCTTTCGGTCGGCTACGTGCAGTTCAACACGGAGTACACGACGTGAAGAACGCACTCGAGAAGTCGCGGATCTTGATGGAGGCGTTGCCGTGGATCAAGCGGTACCACGGCAGCACGATCGTCGTGAAATACGGCGGCGCAGCCATGGAGGACCCGTCGCTTCGCGAGTCCTTCGCCGATGATGTCGTGCTCATGCGATACGTCGGACTGAACCCCGTGATCGTGCACGGTGGCGGCCCACAAGTGACGGCGCAGATCGAGCGGCTCGGCGGCAAGGCCACGTTCGTCGACGGCTATCGCGTCACGACGGCAGATGACCTGGACGTCGTGCGGATGGTACTCGCGGGCGTCGTGAACAAAGACATCGTCGGCTTGATCAACCGGCACGGCGAGCTCGCCGCAGGGGTCAGCGGTGAAGACGGCGGTTTGATCCGGGTGCGTAAGAAGCAAACAGACGTCGACCTCGGGTTCGTCGGTGACGTCGAGCGCGTGAGCCCCGGTCTCGTCGCCGATCTGCTCGTCGACTTCATCCCCGTCATCGCGACGCTGGGTGTCGACGAGACGGGCCAGACCTACAACGTCAACGCGGATGAGGTTGCAGCCGCGGTCGCGGAGGCGCTCGGTGCGGAGAAGCTCGTCTTCCTCACGGACGTCGAAGGCATCCTCGACGGCACAGGAACGTTGATCCCGCAGATCTCCCGCGTCGAGGTGGAGCAACTGCGCGCAGAGGGGACGCTGAAGGCAGGGATGCTCCCGAAGGTCGATGCGGCGTTGCGCGCGATCAAAGGCGGCGTTCCGCGCGTGACGATCCTCGACGGGCGGGCCGAGCACGCGCTACTGCTCGAGATCTTCACCGATCAAGGCGTCGGAACGATGGTGGTCGACTGATGGACTTCCAAGAGATCGTGGCCGCCGATCAGGCCTACCACATGCAGACCTACGGGCGGCAACCCGTTGCGTTCGTGCGCGGCGAGGGCGCGCTGTTGTACGACGCGGACGGGCGTGAATATCTCGATCTTCTCGCCGGGATCGCGGTTATGAGTGTCGGCCACTCCCATCCCCGCGTCGTGCGTGCGATCCAGGGGCAGGCCGCGACGCTAACGCACGTTTCCAACCTCTTCTACACCGAGCCGCAAGCGCTGCTCGCGGAACGGCTGCACGCGCTCCTCGGTTGGGGGAAGGTGTTCTTCGCGAACTCCGGCGCGGAGGCCAACGAATGCGCGTTGAAGCTCGCACGCCGGTGGGCGCAGGCGCGCGCGGGCGATCGTCGTAGCGGCGTCGTCGCTGCAGCCGGATCGTTCCACGGCCGTACGTTCGCGACACTTGCAGCGACGGGACAGCCGCACAAGCACGAAGCGTTCTCACCTTTGCCGTCGTGGTTCCATCACGTCGAGCTCAACGATGAGGCTGCGCTCGAGGAAGCGATCGGCGACACGACGACCGCCGTCGTACTCGAAGTGGTGCAAGGTGAGGGTGGCGTGCGCGCGGCGACGCCGGAGTTCCTCGCGCGCGCGCGCAAGCTCTGCGACGAGCGCGGCGCTGTTCTGATCTTCGACGAAGTGCAGACGGGGCTCGGCAGAACCGGGCGCTGGTTCGCCTACCAGCACCACGAGATCGTGCCGGACATCGTCACCCTCGCGAAGGCTTTGGGCGGCGGCCTTCCGATCGGCGCGTGCATCGCGCAAGAGGAGATCGCGAAGGCGTTCGGTCCCGGCGACCACGCGACGACCTTCGGCGGTGGACCCGTTCCCTGCGCTGCCGCCCTCGCGGTGCTCGATGTCATCGACGAGGAAGGCCTCGTGGAGCGCGCGCAGGTCGCAGGCGACCGTCTCATGAACGGGTTGCGCTCGGCCGCGATCCCGGCGGTGACGGACGTCCGAGGGCTCGGCTTGCTGATCGCGGTCGAGCTGTCATCGGACTCGGCGGCCGCCGTCGTCGCCGAGGCGCTGCGCGACGGGCTCATCGTGAACAACGTCACGCCGAACGCGATCAGGCTTGCGCCCCCGCTCGTGCTCAGCGATGAACAGATCGACCGCGCGCTGGCGATCCTCGTGCCGATCCTGGAAGGGCTCACGTGACCGGCAGTGCCAAGGTGTGGCTCTTGGCGTTCGTCGTGTGCGCCGTCGTCGGCTTCGGTGCGCTTGTTGGGATCGGCTGCGGGCTCGGCGCGAATGCGTGTCCGTTCACTACATCGAAGGCGATCACGACCACGGACGGAAGCGAGCTTTATGCGCGCTTGTGCATCGGATGCCACGACGTCGGAGGCAAGGGAACCGGCAACGGCCCTTCGCTCGTTGCGGGAGCGGCCGCGACGTATACGCTCGACGAGTTGGAAACGAAGATCGCGCGCGGCAAACCACTCGCAGGGATGCCGGCGTGGTCGAAGGCCGCCTTCGGCCATCCGGCGTTGACGAAGGCGCAGATCCACTCAGTCGCGCAGTACGTGTTGATGCTCCGGGAGGCCTCATGAGCCAAAGGAAGCCGTTGATCTTGGTCGTCGAAGACGATCCGTCGGTCCAGAACCTGTTGACGATGCTGCTCGAGGGTGAAGGGTTCGAGGTGATAACCGCGCGCGACGGACTCGAGGGGCTGGTGAAGATGGAGCTGCAGCATCCGTCGCTGATGGTCCTCGACCTGATGATGCCGAACGTATCGGGGGACCGCATGATCGAAGAGATCCGGTCCGACCCGCGACTGAAGAGTGTCCCGATCATCGTCGTATCCGGACGCCACGACGTACACGACGCATTCGACGACGTCCTGGGCGAGGGCAACGTGTTCGCGAAGCCTCTCGACCCGTCGAAGCTGATCGAGCGCGTCGAGGAGATCCTGGGAGCGCAAGGCAAAAGATGAAACGCGACTTCCTGACGATCGACTCCATCTCCGCGTCCGATCTGGACCGGTTGCTCGATCGCGCGTCGACCCTGAAGAAGGAACGGTCGACGAGCCGCGCGCTCGCCGGGAAGTCCGTCGGCATGATCTTCGAGAAACCGTCCACGCGAACCAGGGTTTCGTTCGAGGTCGGCATCGTCGAGCTCGGCGGCTCGGCGATCGTCCTCAACGCATCAGAGCTTCAGCTCGGAAGGGGAGAGACGATCGAAGACACCGCCCGTGTTCTGTCCCGATACCTGCACGCGATCGTCGTGCGCACGTTCGAGCAAGACCGGCTCGAACGGCTCGCCGCATCGGCGAGCGTGCCGGTGATCAACGCGTTGTCCGATCACGAGCACCCGTGTCAGGCGCTCGCGGATCTGTTGACGACGCGCGAGCACCTCGGTTCGCTCGAGGGGAAGAAACTTACCTACGTCGGAGACGGCAACAACGTGGCGCATTCGCTGATGCTCGGCTGTGCGCTGGCGGGCATGCACGTCGCGATCGCGACACCGGCCGGCTACGAGCCCATAGCGCAAGTTGCGAAACGCGCGGACGAGATCGCTCACGACAGCGGCGGCAGCGTCCTCGTGACGACGGATCCTCACGAGGCCGTCCGCGGTGCGCACGCGGTCTACACGGACGTGTGGGCATCGATGGGTCGGGAACGGGAGGCCCAGGAACGGGCGTTGATCTTCGCGCCGTACCAGCTCAATCAAAGGCTGCTCGGGCATGCAGAGCCGGGTGCGATCGTGCTGCATTGCCTCCCCGCGCATCGCGGCGAAGAGATCACGGACGAAGTCATCGAGGGTCCCCGATCGGTCGTGTGGGACCAAGCAGAGAACAGGCTGCACACGCAGAAGGCGCTGATGGAATGGGTGATCGCGTGAAAGCCGCGCGTCATCGCAGGAT
>JBHELL010000055.1:0-3733 GCA_046263075.1 Actinomycetota bacterium
GGCGGGCTCGGACGGCGTTTGCGCACGCTGCGTCGTTCGTACAGCGTGCGCCACCGGCGCGCGTCGTCCGATCTTCCGCCCGGCGAAGAGGTGGTGCAGGAGCTCGCGGAGGTTCGCGACGTGCTCGCGTCGGCGATCCAGCGGGTTGGGCTTGTGCGATTCGACGCGTTCGAAGACATGGGCGGCAAGCTTTCGTTCGCCGTCGCGCTGCTCGACGCGGAGGGGACGGGCGTCGTCTTCAGCTCGATCAACGGGCGCAGCGACACGCGCATCTACGCGAAGCCCATCGAGCAGGCCGGGAGCCGTATCCCGTTGTCCGAAGAAGAGACCGAGGCGATCAAGCGCGCGCTCGGCCACGCGCGCGTATGACGCGCATCGGGTATCTCGGGCCGCAGGGCACGTTCACCGAAGAGGCGTTGTTGTCTCTTCCGGAGGCACACGACGCCGAGCTGATCCCTTTCACCACGGTGAGCGACGTCATCCACGCCGTGGAGCGTGGCGAGCTCGACGCAGGATTGGTGCCTATCGAGAACTCCATCGAAGGATCGGTCAGCGTGACGCTCGACGCGCTCGCGTTCGATACCCGCGGCGTTGAGATCGCAACGGAAGTGATCAGGCCGATCCGGCATGCGCTCCTCGCGAAAGCCGGCACGAAGATCGAGGACATCAAGGCAGTCGTGTCCCATCCGCATGCGACGGCGCAGTGCCGCGACTTCCTCGCTGCGCGCGCGCCGCACGCGCAGATCCGCGCGGCGAACTCGACGGCGGAAGCGGCGCAGATCGTTGCCGAGCGAGGGCCGCTCGATCCTTGGGCCGCGATCGGGACGGAACTGGCCGCGTCGCTCTATGGGCTCGTCGTCGTCGAGCCGGACATCGAGGATCGCGTCGAGAACAAGACGCGGTTCATACTCGTGCGTCGATCGCATGCCCAGCCGACGGGGGACGATAAGACCAGCATCGTATGTTTCATCGAGAAAGACCGCCCCGGGTCCCTGCTGGCGATCTTGCACGAATTTGCCGACCGGCAGATCAACCTCACCAAACTCGAGTCGCGACCGACGAAGGAGCGGCTCGGCGAGTATTGCTTCTTCATCGACATGGAAGGGCACGCCGACGAACCGCCGGTTCGGTACGCGCTCGAGTCGCTCCGGACGAAGATCCTGGAGCTGAAGGTGCTCGGCGCGTATCCGCGCGCGGAGCACTGAGCGATGCTCGACATCAAGCTGATCCGCGACGAGCCCGATGTGGTCAAGCGCGCGCTCGGCAAGCGCGCCGCGGATCCGTCGCTGGTCGATGCGGTCCTCGACGTGGACGCGCGCCGGCGGAAGGCCCAAGCGCGCGCTGATGAGATGCGCGCCGAGCAGAAGAAACGCAGCGGCGATGTCGCGAAGACGCAAGGTGACGACAAGAAGACGTTGCTCGCCTCTCTGAAGCAGATGTCCGACGAGATCACGGGGCTCGACGAGCAGCAGCGCGGGCTCGAGAGCGAGCAGCGCGACCTGTTGTTGCGCATCCCGAACATAACGGCCGACGAGGTACCCGCGGGCGGTGAGGAGAACAACGTCGAGATCGCACGATGGGGTGAGCCGCGCGCGTTCGGGTTCGAACCGCGCGATCACCTCGACATCGGCGAGGGGCTCGACGCGATCGACATAGAAGCCGGCGCGAAGGTTTCCGGATCGCGGTTCGCGTTCCTTCGTGGAGCTGCGGTGCGTCTGTGGCTCGGCGTGAAACAGCTTGCGCTACAAACGTTGATCGAGCAAGGCCACGTCCCCGTGCTTCCGCCGGTGCTCGTGCGCCGTGAGGCGATGGAAGGCACGGGGTTCTTCCCGGCGGCCGAAGATCAGATCTATCTCCTGGAGAAAGACGAGCTGTACCTCGTCGGGACTTCGGAGGTGCCGCTCGCCGCGATGCACATGAACGAGACACTGGACACGCTGCCATTGCGGTACGTGGCGCACTCGGCATGTTTCCGCCGTGAGGCCGGCGCTGCCGGTAAGGACACGCGCGGCATCTTCCGCAACCATCAGTTCGAGAAGGTCGAGATGTTCGTGTTCACGCGGCCCGAGGCATCGTGGGCCGAGCACGAGCGGCTCGTCGCGATCGAGGAGTCGTTCTTGCAAACGCTCGGGATCCCGTATCGCGCGGTGGTTCTTGCAGCCGGAGATACCGGCGCCCCGAGCGCCAAAACCGTCGATCTCGAATGCTGGTTCCCCGGACAGACCACGTACCGCGAAACCACGTCGTGCTCGAACACGACCGACTACCAAGCGCGCCGGCTGAACGTGAAGATGCGCGGTCCCGACGGGCTCGAGCCCGTTCACACCTTGAACGGGACCGTGGCGACCTCGTCCCGAACCATCGCGGCGCTCCTCGAGAACTACCAGCGCGCGGACGGTGGTATCGACGTACCGGATGTATTGCGTCCGCTTGTGGGTGTGGATCGATTCGATCCGCGTTAGTACGCGGCGGTCATCAGCGTCATCGTGCGCAACCGCAGCGCCGATGCTGCACGCCGCAGTTGCGGCATGAGTCTCGTCGCTCCCATCAACCCGGTGTCCATCACGTTGTCGCCGGCGTGCTCGCCCGTCGTCACGATCACGCCGAGCGCGCGCCCGTTGTCATCGATGAGCGGTCCGCCCGAGTCGCCAGGAACGACGAGTCCCCACGCGTACACGTGATCCGGGGAATCCGTCTCCGTCGAGATCGCGGTGCGCGCCGGCAACGTCTCTGAGAGGTCGGCGAATGAGTTGCGCGTGTCGATCAATGGGTTGAGCGACGTGCCGTTACCGTAGTAGTGAAGGACGTTGACGCCGCTGCCGGTCGCGTTGACTCCGCTGGGCCCGCCGAAGAAGCACATAGCCGCGGACGCGGGAACGTTCTTGTCGAGCCGGATCAGCGCGAAGTCTTTGGGCTCGGACACGACCGCGTATGCGAACAAGCCGATGCGATGCCCGGCTGCATCCTTCGCGACCGGCCCTTTACCGAGCGCCCACACGCGCTCACCGAGGTTCGCGCCGGCCAGCGGTACGGTCGCGTTCGGATCGCTCAGGATGCAGTGTCCCGCCGTTCCGATGTAGCGATATCCGTCACTGCCCTTGAAGAGGAAATTCTCCGTGCAGAAACCGACCGGTGTCTGAACGAGTGCTCCGGGACGGACGCCTGTACAGGTCACGGTGCCGAGTGGAGCGGTTGAACGCGCGGGCACCGCGATCGGATGACAGTCTGGGGCAGCTGCGGGTGCTCCGGTCTGCGCACCGGAGGGCAGCGCGCCGAGCGGGATGCTCAGCGCGAGCGCGATGACGAACCGAACGGGACGCTTCATGTCTGTGCAGAAAAACGACCGCTGCAGAAAGACGTTACAGCAGAACCGGACACAACGGACTTCGCTACTCTTAATAGTGGGAGGGCTACGGTAATTGGCAACCGGGCGGTCTTGAAAACCGCTGAGCCGGGGAGACCCGGCGTGGGGGTTCGAGTCCCTCGCCCTCCGCTGACCTGCATGGATGCCACTGAGCGAGTCGCACAGTTACGGCTGGCGTGCTGCTCTTCGAAGGCGTCCGAGATGTATTTGAGGAAGATCAGCCCGAGGACAACGTGCTTGTATTCGGCGGCGTCCATACTCCCACGCAGCATGTCGGCTGCTTGCCACAGTTTGGCTTCGAAACCAACGCTCGCCGAACCCGCCTCGTTCCCTGTCTTGGTGCTCCCTGATTTTCGTGCTGGCATAGTT
>JBHELL010000056.1:0-4537 GCA_046263075.1 Actinomycetota bacterium
TCGCGTCGGTCTACAAGGACTTCCAAGAGGTCACCGACTTCCAACGAGAGATGGGCCAGCTCCTGCAGAAGAGCACACCACCGAAACCGGTGAAGGAGGCCGGTGAGGCTCGGCAAGGCGCGTGAAGGGAACCAGTACAGGGATCGGCTCGGCGATGGAACGAGAGCGGAGGGGAAACGCTGTGGCGAAAACCGAACGCGCGATGACGGATAACGGAACGCCCACGCAAGGTGCGCGTGGTCTGGCGTTGAAGCGCTACTTCACGCGAGCCGACGTGCATCCGTACGACGAGATCGAATGGGACATCCGCGATGCAGTCATCCCGAACTACAAGGAGGGCGGCAACGCTTTCGAGCAGCGCGGCGTGGAGTTCCCGAAGCGATGGTCGCAGAACGCGACGAACATCGTCGCGCAGAAGTACTTCCGCGGGCCGCTTGGCACGCCACAGCGTGAGCGGTCCGTCCGGCAGCTGATCGATCGTGTCGCCGACACCATCACCGCGTGGGGATGGAAGGACGGCTACTTCAAGGACGATGAAGCGCGCGAGACCTTCAACGCCGAGCTGAAGCACATCCTCGTCACGCAGAAGGCCGCGTTCAATTCGCCTGTGTGGTTCAACGTCGGCTCCGAGAAGGAACCCCAATGCTCCGCGTGCTTCATCCTGGCCGTTGACGACACGATGAGCTCGATCCTCAACTGGTACGTCGAAGAAGGGACGATCCTCAAAGGCGGCTCCGGGTCGGGGATCAACCTGTCGACGATCCGTTCGTCGAAGGAGCGTCTGTCGGCCGGCGGCGAAGCGAGCGGCCCGGTCTCCTTCATGCGCGGAGCCGACGCCTCCGCCGGCACGATCAAGTCCGGTGGGAAGACCCGTCGAGCCGCGAAGATGGTCGTGCTGAACGTCGACCACCCCGACGTCGAGCACTTCATCTGGTGCAAGGCGCGCGAGGAGCAGAAGGCGCGCGTGCTGCGTGATTCCGGCTTCGACATGGACCTCGACGGCCGGGACGCCTATTCGATCCAGTACCAGAACGCGAACAACTCTGTGCGCGTCACAGATGAGTTCATGATGGCGTACGTCGAAGATCGGGACTGGGCGTTGAAGGCGGTCAAAGGGGGCGACGTCGTCGAGACGCTGCGCGCGCGCGACCTCATGCGGCAGATCGCGCAAGCGGCGTGGGAATGTGCCGACCCCGGCCTGCAGTACGATACGACGATCAACGCGTGGCACACGTCGTCGAACACCGGGCGCATCAACGCCTCTAACCCCTGTTCCGAGTACATGCACCTCGATAACTCGGCTTGCAACCTTGCATCGCTCAACTTGATGAAGTTCGTGGACGCCGACATGAACTTTGACATCGCGGGGTTCAAGCACGCGATCGATGTCGTGTTCCTCGCCCAGGAGATCATCGTCGGCAACTCGAGCTACCCGACGCCCAAGATCGGCGAGAACGCGCGCAAATTCCGGGAGCTCGGGCTCGGCTATGCGAACCTCGGCGCATTGTTGATGGCGCGCGGGCTGCCGTACGACTCCGACGGCGGCCGCGCGTGGGCGGGAGCCATCACCGCGCTGATGACCGGTTGGGCGTACCGCGATTCGGCGCTGTTCGCCGAAGCGATCGGTGCGCACGAAGGTTACGCCGAAAACAGCGAGCCGATGCTCAACGTGATGCGCAAGCATCGCGCGGCTACCGAGCAGATCGATCCTGAGCTCGTTCCCGAAGGACTGCTGCAATCGGCGAAATCGGCATGGGACGCTGCGATCGAGCTGGGCGAGAGGCACGGTTATCGCAACGCGCAATCGTCCGTGCTGGCACCCACCGGCACGATCGGGCTCATGATGGATTGCGACACCACCGGTGTCGAGCCCGACCTCGCGCTCGTGAAGACGAAGAAGCTGGTCGGCGGCGGGACGATGAAGATCGTGAACCAGACCGTGCCGCGCGCGCTCACCCGCCTCGGCTACAACGATGAGCAGGTCAAGGAGATCGTCGATTACATCTTCGACAACAACACTGTCGAAGGCGCGCCGCACATGCGTGAGGACGATTACCCGGTCTTCGATTGTGCGATGGGGGACCGTCCGATCCACTACATGGGCCACGTGAAGATGATGGCGGCGGTGCAACCGTTCATCTCCGGCGCGATCTCGAAGACGATCAACATGCCCGAGCACGTGAACGTGGACGACGTCGAGGACCTGATCGTCGAGGGATGGCGGCTCGGGTTGAAGGCTCTCGCGATCTACCGCGACAACTGCAAGGTTGCGCAGCCCCTGTCTGCCGACAAGAAGAAGTCTTCCGAGAAGGCGCCGGATCCTGCGGTGCTCGCCACGGGACAACCGCAACGCAAACGGCTGCCGAAGAGCCGTCCGTCGATAACAACCTCATTCCGCGTCGGCGACCAAGAGGGGTACATGAACGCCGGCTCGTACCCGGACAACGGGCTCGGCGAGATCTTCCTGAAGGTCTCGAAGCAAGGATCGACGCTGGCAGGCATCACCGATGCGCTCGCGATAAGCGTGTCGTTGGGCTTGCAGTACGGCGTCCCGCTCGAGGCGTACGTGCAGAAATTCATGAACATGAAGTTCGAGCCGAGCGGCATGACCGACGACGCAGACGTTCGCTTCGCGACGAGCATCGTGGACTACATCTTCCGACGGCTCGCGATCGATCACCTCGATGCGGAGAAGCGCGCGGGGCTCGGGATCTTCACGACGGACGAGCGGCGTGACACGGTGCAGTCAAAGGCGCAGGCTCCGGCTCCGGCGTCCCAGCCGGTGGAAGCACCGGCGGTTAAGAGCGCGCAAGCGCATGCAGACGCGATCAGGCTTGAAGATGCACCGCTCTGTTACAACTGCGGCAACAAGATGCGACCTGCGGGCTCGTGCTATGTGTGCGAGTCCTGCGGCTCGACGAGCGGTTGTTCCTGATCGACGTGTGAGGCAGCGCCCTGGGTCGGGCAACGGGGAAGTGCATCGGCCCAGGGCGCGTCCACCCTGTCCTTCGTCCTGCCTATGGATCTTTCGTGCGGCTCCTCGCGCGAACCGGCCTCGCGCGGACCTGCTCCGAACGCGCAACTTCCCACTCTGGCGGATGTCGCGCGCACGGCTATCCTGCGATCGTGGCCGGCCTGATGGTCAAGAAGCTCGATCCCAACGCGACGTTGCCGAGCCGCGCGCACCCAGGCGACGCGGGTCTCGACCTGTGCGCCTCTGAAGACCTGACGCTGAAGCCCGGCGCGCGCGCGTCGGTAGGAACCGGCATCGCGATCGCACTGCCTGCCGGCACCGCAGGATTCATCGTTCCGCGTTCGGGGCTCGCGATAAGTCACGGGCTGTCGACCCCGAACGCGCCCGGCCTGATCGACGAGGGGTATCGCGGGGAAGTCCGCGTGCTGGTGGTGAATCTCGACGACTCCGACGCGATCGAGATCCGGCGCGGTGAGCGCATCGCGCAGCTCGTGGTCCAACGCGTCGAGCAGCCTGAGGTGATCGAAGTCGACGACTTGCCATCGAGCGCGCGGGGCGAGGGTGGCTTCGGCTCGACGGGGCGGTAGCACCCGGCGTTCCGCCCAGCCTTGACGTGGGAAAACGCGCGCGCGTAGTTGGTTGATGCCCGTTCCGGGCGGCGGGTAGAATCGCATCCTTACGCGGACGTAGCGCAGTGGTAGCGCATCACCTTGCCAAGGTGAGGGTCGCGGGTTCGAATCCCGTCGTCCGCTCGAGAGCCGGATCAGATGCGTCCGGCTTTCATGCTGTCGGCGGTGTGGCCGAGTGGTTAGGCAAGGGACTGCAAATCCCTGTACCCCGGTTCAATTCCGGGCGCCGCCTCTGTAGCTCTGGGACGGCCCGTTCGTCGGATCCTCGGGAGCGGCGAGTTGGTCGTCCGAGAAGGAAGCAGCCGTGGGAGAGGTCTCCCACGGCTGCGGTTTGACGCTGAAGTTCGAGAACGCTAGCGCCGAGTTGCGATTACCAACCGCCCGAGCAGCCGGCGGTGAAGTCACCGCTCGTTTTGCTCTTTCCGAAGCTCGTCGGACCGGCGGTCGAATCGGCGATGCAGAACCACGTACCCGACTTGCTCTTCTTCACCAAGGTGACCGCGGTCGCTGTTGCGACTTCGACGTCCACCTTCGTGTTCGCCGACGGAGCGGCAGCCACGCCTTCCCACGACAGGCTTGGTTCGAGAGACGAATACTGCGTTGCCGTGGTTGCGATCGTCGGTGAGGCAGCTGAAACGTCGAGGAACGACTCGTTGTCCGTGTAGTAGGTCTTCGCCGTCAAAAGACCTTGGCGAAGATCGGCTTGCGCCGCGCGGTCTTGAGCCTTCGTGCGAGCCCCGAGGAATGTCGGGATGGCGATCGCGATCAGGATTGCGATGATGAGCACGACCACCATGAGCTCGATGAGGGTGAAGCCCTTTTCCTCATGGTTCCAGCGTGAACGGATAGCCCGAAACATGTGCACCTCCTCGGACGCGGGGCTGATCTGATAGTCCGATATCGGACCAGCGCCTGCCGACCTTGAGCCGAGATT
>JBHELL010000057.1:0-3230 GCA_046263075.1 Actinomycetota bacterium
GACGATGTAGTTGAAGTTGTCGATCGACTTCGCGTAGCCGGCGACGGCGATACCGAAGCACGCCCAGCCGAAGCCCGCGATCACGCCGATGAACGGCACCGTGAGCATTCCCCAGGACGGATTCAGTCCGAAGGCCATCGCGACGAGCATGGGCACGCACCCGTAGATGCCTGCGCGCGTCGCCATCCAGATCGCCTCCGCAGTGACGAGTTCCTCGGTGTCGACGGGCGCGGCGAGGATCGCGTCGTACGTGCGTTGGAACTGGTACTTGACGAACGTCCCGAACATCGCCGGAAACGCGCTCGAGAAGAGCACTGCCGTCGCGACCGTTCCGGTACCCACAAAGTCGACGTAGTCGTAGCCGGCGACCTTGCTCACAACCGAGCCGAAGCCGAAGCCGAACGCGAGGAGGTAGATCGTCGGCTCGACCGTCGACGAGAACGTGCTCGACTTCCAGTACGACGAGTAGTTGACGACCTCGCGGACGAGGACGCCGGTGAGCGCGCTGCGCTCGAGACGGCCAAGCCGCGACCGGCGCGCTTCGACGGCCGCCATCAGGCGATTTCCTCGCCCGTGAGCAGGACGAACACGTCCTCGAGGTTTGCAGGGCGCCGCTCGCCCTCGATCGCGAACCCGTCGCGGCCGTCGACGCCGAGGATCGAGACGCTCGTGCCCGTGCGGCGAGTGCGCAATCCGTGCGCGCCGGCATCGGCTTCCACCTCGGCCAGCCGCGCCGGCGCGCCGTAGACCTCGAGCACCTGGCTGCCGGCGTGACTCCGCACGAGCTCGGCGGGCGGGCCTGCAGCAACGGCGCTGCCGTGCGACATGATCAGAACCGTGTCGGCGAGTCGTTCGGCTTCCTCGATGTAGTGCGTCGACATCAGGATCGTCGTGCCCTCGCTGCGCAGGGCGTCGATGAGCGCCCACAACTCCTGGCGAACCTGGGGATCGAGCCCGACCGTGGGCTCGTCCAGGAGCACGAGGCGCGGACGATGGATCAGCGCGCGAGCGATCAGAAGCCGTCGCCGCATCCCGCCGGACAGCTTGTCGACACGAGCGTCGCGGCGGTCGACGACCTTGGCCATCTTGAGCGCGCGCTCGATCGCGTCGCGTCGGTCGGCGCGCGGAATGCGATACAGGTGCGCGAACACGCGGAGGTTCTGCTCGACGGTCAGAGTGGTGTCGAGGTTGTCGAGCTGCGGAGTCACCCCGAGCTGGGCGCGCGCTTGCTTCGACTCGCCGGGAAGCTTGTACCCCAGGACCTCGAGCTCACCTTCGTCGGCGATCGACTGCGCCGTCAGCAGCCGCATCGTCGTCGATTTCCCGGCGCCGTTGGGACCGAGCAGGCCGACGCACGTTCCGACCGGCACGTCGAGGTCGAGGCCGTTGACGGCGGTGATCGGGCCGTAGCGCTTGACGACTCCGCGCAGCCGGATAGCGAGCTCGCGTTCCACTCCCTCAGGTTACGGATGACTCGTGAACAGCCGCTTCGCGCTCGCGAGGTGAGGCGCCCACGCGAGCCTGTCGGCGCCGGCGAAGCCGAGGTATGCACCCAGCGCGTCGCGCATTGCGTCGACGAACCCGTCAGCGCGGCGTGGCGTGAAACCGTCCTCCCACCAAAGACCGAGCACCTCCACGCGCGCTCCGTCCCGGTCGATCCGCGGCTCGATCCGGCCGACGAATCGGTCCCGAAAGACGATCGGCAGCACGTACCAGCCCCAGCGGCGCTTGGCCGGTGGGTGGAAGAGCTCCCAGACGTACTCGAACTCGAAAAGATTCGCGAGGAGCTTGCGATCCCAGACGATGGGGTCGAACGGGGGGACGAGCGCGACAGAAGGCGGCGGGTCCGGCGGCGCCTCCAGCAGTTCGACGTCCTCACGGACGACAAGGCGTTTTCCGCGCACGCTCTCCACGTCGACGGCAACGAGGTCTCCGCGGTCGACAAGCTCGTCGCGCAGAGCGTGTCGTCCTCTATACCCCGGCCACCGCTCGTCCCGCTTCGCGGGCCCGAGGCCACCGAAGACATCTGCGCCACCGCCGAGACCGAGCAGACCGTGCGCGCGGTACCGCGATAGGAGCTTGTACCGGAGCTGCTCTTCCAGCGGAACCTTGCGCGCGAGCACGTCGGCCGGGAGCAGCCGTTCCAGCAGGTCGTAGTACCTACGGTTTCCGTCACGCCTCGCGAGGCCGAGCACACCCGTGACCGCATACGCCTCGAGCACAGCGCGTACGGTGTTCGTCTCCATCCCGAACCAGTCGGTCGTCGTCCCGCGTTCGCGCTCGAAGTCGAGCGACGAGAGCGCGCCCTCCGCGGCGATTCGCTGGAGCACGCGCTCGGCGACGTCACGGTTCTCGTCGAGAGTTCGCTGCGGCGTACGGCTGAAGGTCCCGCGGAACCAGGGGAACTCGCTCGTCGGCACGAACGAGAGCCCCTTGTTGTACGCCTCGAAGATCTCGCGGCGTTGGTAGAGCTCGTCGCACCAGGCGGGGTCGTAGTCGGCGACCCGTGCGTGCAGCATGAGGTCGTGTTTCCGGCCTGCCACGGCAAGCGGGTCGAACTGCACCGACCCGATGCGGCGGAAGACTTCCAGAACAGCGTCGGGCCCGCCGTCGAGCGAGCGTGCCGGCGCAAGGAGATGGCGCGCGACGAGGAAGCGGCGCGCGGCTTCTGCGGTGACCTTCAAGAGACTGTTTCTAGAGCTGGCATGGCGCCGGACACATTGCCCGGCGCCACACCGGTTCGCTACTTCGTGGGATGCCGACCGACGTCTGAGGCGATCGGCAGCGTCTTCTTGTAGACCACGCTGTTGCTGGCGGACATCACTTTCGTATCGAAGGCCATCTGTACGACCATCGTGGCAAACGCCTTCGACATGAACGTGAGCACGTTCGAGTCGTTGTTGCTCAAGTTGTCGCACCAGAGGAATGCGTTGTCGACGCAGCCGCCGTCGAAGCTCGGGATGTTGCCTTCGAAGTTCCCGAGATGGCCGCCGAACAGGTCGACCTCGTGCTGGTTCTTACAACAGTCTTGCCCGGTCAGCAGACCGCTGGCGGGAATTCCGACTTCGTTGAAGCTGAATGCATCCGTTCCCTCTGGCGAGAACAACTCGTGGTTGCGCCCGATCGAGTCGAAGTACGCGATCGCTTGATCACGCGCGACCATCGACGCCTTGTAGACGCGGTTCGGGAATGTGTTCGTGGACACACCACTGAACAGGTCGGGGCCGGCT
>JBHELL010000058.1:0-5325 GCA_046263075.1 Actinomycetota bacterium
AATCGGTGCGCGCGCTCGTCGTGCAGGGAAGCGACGGCAAGCGCGTCGCCGTCGTGTCGAACAACCTCTACATCCCCCAGGATCTGATCGATCGCCGGGTCGCCGGGTTGCTGGCGCAACACGACGCGCGCGTGCTGGCAGGATTGTCGGGTGACAAGGCGACCGGGATCGACGGCACCAACCTCATGGTGTCGGTGTCGCACAGCCACTCATCGCCGTACTACTCGACACCTGCGTGGGGCCCTTGGACGTTCGAAGACTCCTTCGACATCCGCTTCTTCGAGTTCTACGCACAGCGGATGGCCCAAGCGGTGATCGATGCCTCGCAGCACATGGTGCCGGTACGGATCGGCGGCGCGGTGTCGTACTTCGACTTGCTGCAGCGCCACTCGTACGGTCCGGCGGTGGGCGACGATGGGACGCCGGCAGGCTTCGCGCACGCCGACTTCCCCGAGAACCGCTCGGTCGCGAAGACGGAGAACGAGAAGATGGTGTTCGTGATCGCCGTCGACGACGTCTCGTCGCCGTCCGTGCCGAAGCCTCTCGCGACGTGGGTCGTGATGGGCTTGCACCCGGAGATGCTGTCCGGCAACGACCTTCTCGCATCCGAGTACGTGAACACGATGTTCCGCAACGTCGACCGCGAGGTCGGCGGCGTCACGTTGTTCTCGCAAGAAAACACCGGCACCGTCGAGCCTGCGAAGGACGCGGCGTCGCAACCACCGGTCGTACGCGCGGAGTATTCACACCGCGAGTACGCGCAGGTCGAGCGCGCGGCTCGCCTGCTGACGACGGCCGTCGAGGACACGCGCGGCGACGTCGAGAACGGGACCCCGGAGGACGTGAACCAGTACTCCGCGCTGTCGAGCTCGTTCCCGGTGAACATGATGGATCTGCGCCTCGCACCGCCGAGCCTCCGCGCGACGCAGACCGTATCGAACTGCCGCACGGAGCGAGACTTCCAAGGCGATCCCGGGATCCCGCTCGTCGGTCTGCCGGATTGCAACTACGACCTCGGGCAGTTCACGAAGCCGGTCGTCTCGCGATCGCCGGTATCGCCGAGCGTCGTCTACGACCAGCTGCGCGCGGCAGGCGTGCCGGTGCCGGACAACATCGGCGTGCCGAGCTTCGTCGGGTTGCAAGAGACCCCCCAGGTGCACGTGCAGGCGATCAAGCTCGGCGGGATAGGCATCACCGTGTGCCCGTGCGAGCAATGGGGAGACCAAGCGCACAACATCCGTTCGCGGTTGCTGAAGAGCTACGACGGAACGATCAGCCCCGGCAGCAACGTCTGGGACGGGTTCGACTGGACCTTGCACTCCCCCGACGGCGACCCGTCGCACCGGTGGTGCACGCAGAACGCGGACACGACGTGGACGTGCAAGAATCCACAGGCATGGCACTGGCAAGATCCGACGAGCCCCTCGTCTCGTCAGATCTGGAGCACGGATCTTCCGCCGGTCTCCGATCACGCGTACAAGCGGATGATCGCCGAGATACACAACGACGCGGCAGGATGGGACGCGCTCACGAACCTGCAGGCCGAAACGGATCCGGTGAACCCGTCCGACATCAAAGGCAACTTCACGCATGAGCAATATCGGACGTACGGGTACGACCTCGTCGTCCCGGTCGGGATGTCGAACGATTACATGGGATATCTCGTCACGTATCGCGAGTGGGAGCGCGGCGATCATTACCGCAAGGCCTTGACGGGGCTCGGGCCCCATTCCGAAGACTTCTTCGCGACGCGGTTGTCGCGGATGGCGGCCGACCTGAACGGCGCCGCGTACCCGATCGTCGGACCGAAGGACATCGTGTACTCGCCGGAGGACGCGCGCGAGTACGCGACGGCGCAAGCGATCGGTGCCGCCGCGGACGCATACCTGCCGGCGTATGAAGCGACGTTGCCGGCGGACGGGGGCTCGGCGGCGATCGAGCAGCAACCGCAGAACATCACGCGTTTCGCTGCAGCCTCGCTGCAGTGGGCCGGTGGCGACACCTACACCGACACGCCGGACGTGCGCGTTGAGCGGCTCGTCGACGGTACGTGGCGGCCGTTCGCCGACGGGCATAGCGAGGTCGAGTATCGAACGACGTTCCCGTTGCCGTCTGAGATGCCGGCATGGCGCGCGGGGCAGTTCGTGTGGCACTGGCAAGCGACGTTCGAAGCGTTCGGCTCGGACATCCGTCAGACCGATGCCAGCGGGAACTCGTGGTACGCCACCCCCGCAGGGACCTATCGGTTCGTCGTGGACGGAACACGCCGCGGTCTCGCCGGGGCGACGTCGACGTATCACCTCGAATCGTCTTCGTTCGACGTCTCTCCGTGGAAAAACATCACCGTCGAGTCGCTGCACCGCGATGGCTCGACGGTTGCGTTCAAGGTCGGACCGGTCGGGCCGACAGGGGAGCTCGACTACACCGACTCGTACGCGTCGCCCTTCCCGTTCATCTCGAGCGCGCGCGCGACGCTCGCAGGCGGTCAGCAGTTCTGCTTGCGGTGCTCGTTCCGTCCGTGGGCCGATGCGGGAGTAGTCGCATCCGCGACGGTGACGGTGACGCACTCGGACGGTTCCACCTCGTCGGTGGCGGCGACGCTCGGCCCCGACGGGTGGTGGCGCGCGCCGCTGCTGTCGTCGGACACCGCGTCGATCGAGGCAGGCGGGATCGTGGATTCCTTCGGACAGGTGAACGGCGTGGGATCTGGGACCGTTTAGCTGCATCAACCGGTAACGCGCGTTGACACCGTCGGACGCGCGCCCGTACCATCCTGCACACGATGGCGCGTTATTTCTGGTTCTATGACGACCCCGGGGACCCGGTGGCGTTGTAGCGCCGACGCCGATCGAGAAGCCCCGGGTGGTGGACCCGGGGTTTTCCGTTTATAAGGGAACTGCTCACATGAAAGGACCGCCATGATCGTCGTGATGAACGCGCAAGCGACGGACGAGGACATCGCTCGCGTCGTCGATATGGTCGAAGACGCGGGCGGTGACACGTTCATCTCGCGCGGGAAGCAACGCACGATCATCGGTCTCCTCGGCGACACCGAGCGGTTCATGTCGCTCCCCCTCCGGACGCTCCAGCACGTGGACGAAGTCGTGCGCATCGGCAAGCCCTACAAGCTCGTCGCAGCGGAATCGCGCGCCGAGCCGTCGGAGATCCCGGTCGGCGACGTGACGATCGGACGCTCGACCTTCGCGATCATCGCCGGACCGTGCGCGATCGAGACCGACGAGCAGGCGCTGACGACCGCGCGCGCATGCAAGGCGGCCGGCGCGCACATCCTGCGGGGCGACGCGTTCAAGCACCGGACGTCGCCGTACGCGTTCCAAGGGCTTGCGAAGCGCGGTCTGGAGATCCTCGCGCAGATGCGGACCGAGACCGGGCTACCGGTCGTGACCGAAGTGCTGAACACGTCCGACGTCGAGATGGTCGCGTCCTACGCGGACATCATCCGCGTCGGCGCACGCAACATGCAGAACTTCGAGCTTCTGAAGGAGCTCGGCAAGCTACACGGCAAGCCGGTCATGCTGAAACGAGGTATCTCGGGCACGATCGAAGAATGGCTCATGGCGGCCGAGTACATCGCGAACCAAGGCAACGAAGAGATCATCTTGTGCGAGCGAGGCATCCGGACGTTCGAGCCGATGACGCGAAACACGCTCGACCTGTCGGCGGTGCCGTTGCTGCATTCGTTGTCGCATCTGCCGGTGATCGTCGACCCGTCGCACTCGACCGGCAAGCGCGAGCTTGTCGGACCGATGGCGCGCGCGGCCGTCGCGGTAGGCGCCGACGGGATCATGGTCGACGTGCACCCGCGGCCGGAAGCTGCGCTGTGCGACGGCCCGCAGGCGCTCACGACGGAAGAGATCGCGGGCTTGATCGAAGATGTCATGGACGTCGCGCGCGCGATCGGGCGCCCGATGGCTCACCCGAAGCAGAACGTGCGTGCGGCGGAGCAGTAGACGTCGCAGGGTTGTCGTTTCCCTCGTCGCGCGAAGAACGAAGGTCTTTCTTGACGGTTCGGGCAACGCGCGCCCGGGATGACGTACCCCGAATACCTACCGCGCGATCTCGAAGTACGCGATCGCCTTTGCGATGCCCTCGCCCCAACGCGCGCGCGCGATGTGGTAAGCGACTTCGATCTCGGGGCCTTTGCCGAGAAGCGGGAACAATCCAACCGCCCCGACAACACCGCCGCCGGCACGGAGCTCGACGGCCCACATGCCGAGCCCACGCTCGTCCGTTCGCCAGCGGGCAACGCGCGCTTCCATCTTCGCGCGCGAGATATCGAGCGAATCGTCGGGTGGTGTGTCGCCGGTGCCGAGGAAGCGCAGGACCTCCGGGTCCCCGTAGAGCTCGAATGCGGGCTCGGCGTCATCGAGTGTCCATCCTCGAACGACGAACCGCGGTGTCGAGAACAGGATCACGCTAGGACGTCGCGGAATGCATCGACCGCGCGTTCCACGTCGTCGGCGTCGACGTCCTTGTGGGTCACCATCCGGATGCGATGAGTCCCCATGGGCCCGACGTTCACACCGCGCGCGGCGAGCGCCGACGCCACCTCGCTCGCCGTGCGATCGGCGGTGTCGACGTAGACGATGTTGGTTTCGATCGATGCCGGGTCGATGCTGGTGAAGGAAGCGAGTCCGTCGCCGAGCCGCCGCGCGTTGACGTGGTCGTCGTGGAGCCGCTCGACCATCGTGTCGACCGCGAGGCGCGCGGCAGCAGCGATCACGCCGACCTGTCGCATCCCGCCGCCGAACATCTTGCGCGCGCGTCGCGCGCGGTCGACGACGTCCGTGGGGCCGACCACCATCGAGCCGATAGGCGCGCCGAGCCCTTTGCTGAAGCAGAACGACAATGTGTCGACCTCCACCGCGTAGTCAGACACCGGCACGCCGGATGCGACCGACGCGTTGAAGATGCGCGCGCCGTCGAGATGGACGCGCACACCGCGCTCGCGCGCGATCTTGCACATCGCACGGAACGAGTCGATGGGGATCACCGCGCCGCCGTGGGCTTGATGCGTGTTCTCGACGCACATGAGCGACGTGTGTGTGAAGAACCTATTCGGCGGCCGGATCGCAGCCGCAAGCTCGTCGAGGTCGAATACCCCCCGGACGGAGCCGAGCGGCCGCAGGATCACATGGTTGATGGTTGCCGGTGCACCGACTTCCGCGTCGATGATGTGGCAGCCCTCTTCGACGATGACTTCTTCGCCCGGCGCCGTCAGCGCGGCGAGACAGACTTCGTTCCCCATCGAGCCGCTCGGCACGAAGAGTCCCGCGTCCTTACCGAATATGCGCGCGCAATGGT
>JBHELL010000059.1:0-5654 GCA_046263075.1 Actinomycetota bacterium
ATACCACGACGGGGTGGGGACCCTGATGGCCGGCGCGGACCTGATACACGCCCACGACGCCTGGCCGATGGAAGCGCTTCTTCAGGAGGTGACGCCCTCGGTCGTGCTCGCAGATCATGGTTGGGCGGGCGCCGCGATCTCGGCGGGGCTCGACGTCGTCTGTTTCACCGACGTGAACGACCCCGCGATCGCCGTCGCCTACGACGATGGGCTCGTCGAAGCCGTGGTACCGCTCGACGACAACCTCCCGCCGGGAGAGTACGCGCCACTCGAGACGTATCTAACCGGCAGGATCGGGACGAACGGCAATTAGCGCGGGCACCGGTTAGGAGCCCTTCCTGTTACTGGTGGTGCCGGTGTATGCTGGCGTTCTCTCGGCAAGGAGTACCGGTTTGGCGGGTGACAATTTCCCGCTCAGCGGCCCCCGGTTCCTTACGGCATCAGAGGCTGCCGAGCGTATGCGCGTATCGAAGATGACCGTCTATCGCCTGATCCGGGCGGGCAAGCTTCCGGCCGTCCAGATCGGGAAGGCATACCGTGTCCGTGAAGACGACCTCGAGACATATCTCGCCTCGAGCTACGTACGAGTTTCCGGATAACGCATCTCGTTCCGCGCGCCGCCCCGGTGCCGCCGAGGTTGGAACGAACATGAGGCGGTTCGGATGGACGCGTACGACACGGTCGTCGCTCGGATCGTCGAGCGTGGTGGCATGGCGCTCGCGCTTGGGGCGTTGGACTCGGGCAAGACGAGCTTCTGCACGATGTGCGCCGCCGTCGCGGTGCGGCTCGGCAAGACGGTCGCATACATCGACACCGACATAGGACAGACGACGGTTGGGCCGCCTGCGGCGATCGGACTGAAATACATCGCGCGGCCGGAGGACGTCGAGCCTGACGCGCTGGCGCGCGCGGACACTCTTGCGTTCGTTGGTTCGATGTCTCCGCAAGGACACATGCTCCCGATGGTCGTCGGTGCGGTGAAGCTCGCCGATCAGGCGCGCGGGGAGGGGGTCGACCTGATCATGGTCGATACGACCGGGTTCATCTCCGGCATGAGCGCCGAGATGCTGAAGTTCCACAAGATCGAAGCGCTCGCCCCGGATGTCGTGGTCGGCTTCCAGCGCGGGGGCGAGCTGGAGCCGATCCTCGGCGCCGTGCGGCGAGCGCTACCCCCCGAGGTCGAGTCGCTCCCTGTGGCGCCCTCGGTGGTCCCGCGCACGGTCGACGACCGAAGCCGCCGCCGGCAGGCGCGGCTGGCGGCGATCTTCGAGCCGCCCGTCCATCGCTGGAAGGTGAAGCCGTCTGTGCTCGTTCCCCCCGTTCCACCCGAGATCGACTTGTCGCTGCTCGACGGGCTGCTCGTCGGGATGGAGGACGGGAAAGGCAACTGCGTCGGGCTCGGCATCCTCGAGTGGCACGAAGACGGGTTGCGGATGATCTCCGCCCTCGCGGAAGGAGCGAAGGCCCTGCGGCTGGGCGCGCTCCGTGTGGGTCCGGATTTCCAGACGACGAACGTGGACCTCCGGAACGTCTTCCTGAGCGATTAGGTAGACTGCGCAGGTTGTCTACAGAGGGATCCGATGGGTTCGATCGTCAAGAAGCGCCGAAAGAAGATGCGGAAGCACAAGCACAAGAAGCTTCTGAAGAAGACACGCTGGCAGCGCCGTCAGCAAGGCCGCTAGTCGCGCGCGGCGTCGAGCCGCTCTAACCCCGATTGCTAGTATCCGGTCGTGGCGCTCGCGTTCCGTTTCATCACCTTCCTTTCCGACTACGGACTCGAAGACGAGTTCGTGGGCGTGTGTCGCGGCGTCATCAAACGATTCGCGCCCGAGGTCGAGATCCTCGACGTCGCGCACGGCATCCCGCCGCAAGACATCCATGCTGGAGCCACCGTGCTCGCGCAAGCCGTCCGATACATGCCTGCGGCGGTGCATCTTGCCGTCGTCGATCCAGGTGTCGGAACCAACAGGCGCCAGGTCGTCCTCGGCACGAAGAACGGCCCGCCGCTCGTCGGCCCGGATAACGGGTTGCTGTGCCCGGCAGCCGACGCGCTGGGGGGAGCAACGCAAGCGTTCAGCATCGAGAACCGTGACCTGTTCCTTCAAGCGCCGAGCCGCACCTTCCACGGCCGTGACATCTTCGCGCCGGTTGCCGCGCGACTCGCGCTCGGGATGGCGCCCGAGGAAGTGGGCCCCCGCATCGACGTCGAGTCCCTCGTGAAGCTGAAACAACGACAAGCAGACGTGCACGACGACCACGTGCACGCGCGCATCGAGCAGATCGACCACTTCGGCAACCTTCAGCTCAACGTTGTGCGTCAGGATCTGCACGCGGTCGGCGTGCTTCCGGGCGATGAGCTCGAGGCTCGGATCGGCGGACGCGTCTTCGCGCCGATCTACGGCAACGCGTTCAGCGAAGTGCAGCCGGGACGGTTGATCGTCCTCGAGGATTCCTACCGTTGGATGACACTCGCTGCCAACCAAGGGAGCGCGAGCATGCTCGTGGAAGCGCGTCGCGGCGACGCCGTCGTGCTCGCTCGCAAACAGAAAGCGGCGACCTAGTCCGACCCGCGATAGGCTGCGCGCGATGGCGCAACGGGTTCTGATCACCGGGATCTCGCGTTTCCTCGGCGGGCGACTCGCGCAACGGCTCGAGAATGATCCGGACATCGGGGAGATCTTCGGCGTCGATCTCGAAGAGCCGACCGTCGAGCTTCAGCGCACCGAATTCGTGCGCGCCGACATCCGGAATCCGCTCATCGTCAAGGTCTTGCAAGCGACCGAGGTCGACACCGTCGTCCATGCCTCGGTGATCGCGACCCCTGCGCGCGCCGGTGGGCGCGCGCAGATGAAAGAGATCAACGTCATCGGCACGATGCAACTGTTCGCCGCGTGTCAGAAAGCGGAGAGCCTGAAGCGGCTCGTCATGAAATCGACGACGGCCGTCTACGGCAGCGAGCCGAACGATCCCGCGATCTTCACGGAGGACATGGCGCCGTCGTCGCACCCGCGGACGGGATACGCGAAGGACGCTTGGGAGGTCGAGAACTACGCCCGTTCGTTCGGGCGTCGTCGTACCGACGTCGCGCTGACGATCCTGCGGTTCGCCAACTTCATCGGTCCGCATATCGATACGCCGCTGACGCGCTACTTCGCCCTCCCGGTGGTCCCGACGGCGCTCGGGTTCGACCCTCGGTTGCAGCTGTTGCACGAAGACGACGCGATCGAGGTCCTGTATCGCGCGGTGCGCGGCGAGCATCCCGGCATCTACAACGTCGCCGGAGACGGGGTCGTGTACCTGTCGCAGGCGTTGCGGATGGGCGGCAAGGTTCCGATGCCGGTGTTCATGCCATTCATGAACCCACTCGCCTCGCTCGTCCGCAAGACCGGCGTGGTCGACTTCTCACCAGAGCAGGTGAGCTTCCTGTTGTTCGGCCGCGTCGGGGACATCGCGCGACTCAAGACCACATTCGGCTATACGCCGCAGTTCTCGACGCTCGAAGCGCTGCGCGACTTCTACGAGAAACGGAAGCTCGCGAAGGTTTTCAGCGACGAACAGGCGCAGCAGTGGGAACGCGATCTGTATCAGTTCCTGTCCCGCCGCTCCCGCCGTCCCATTGCCGTTGAAGGAGGGTCGTGGGCGAAGCCGAAGTGATCCGGATCGATCGCCGTGAGATCCCGCGGTGCCGCGCACGCACGGCGGACGGGAAACCGTGCCGCAACCGCGCGAAAGACTCTGGCTACTGCAAGCGCCACGATCCTGCGCTCCGCCCGGCCGTCAGCGTCGAGCCGTCTCGTTTGGAGAAGGACCTCGAGCGCGCGCTGTCGTTCATCCGGCGGCGAATGACCGGTGGGTACACCGTCGACGATTTCGGGTTCGACGGCGACCTGACCGAGAACGTTCTCATCCCCGCGCTTCGCCCGCTGTTCGAGCGGTGGTGGCGCATCGAGCAACGCGGCCTCGAGAACGTCCCAGTCGACGGCCCGGCGCTCCTCGTCGCGAACCATTCAGGAACGGTGCCGTTCGATGCGTTGATGATGAAGCTCGGCGTGTACGACGGTGCAGGCCGTCACTGCCGTTTGCTCGCCGCGGACCTGCCGTTCCGGCTGCCGTTCGTCGGCGAGCTCGCGCGCAAGAGCGGCAACACGCTTGCGTGCGTCGAAGACGCCACACGGTTGATTGACGCCGGAGAAGTGGTCGGCGTTTTCCCGGAGGGCTACAAGGGCATCGGGAAGCCGTTCCGCGACCGTTATCGCTTGCAACGGTTCGGTCGTGGCGGGTTCGTGGAGGTCGCGCTTCGAACCGGCGCACCGATCATCCCCGTCGCGATCGTCGGCGCCGAAGAGATCTATCCGGTCCTCGCGAACGTGAAGCCGCTCGCGCGCCTCTTCGGCTTCCCCTACTTCCCCGTGACGCCGTCGTTCCCGTTGCTCGGACCGGCCGGATTGATCCCACTCCCGTCCAAGTGGATCATCGAATACGGCACGCCGATCCAGACCGCTGCGTTCACCCCCGATGCGGCGATGGATCCGATGTTCGTGTTCAACCTGACAGATCAGGTGCGCGAAGCGATCCAGCAGACCCTGTACAAGAACCTGATGACGCGCCGCGGCGTGTTCATGTAGGACGCGCGCGCGCGAGCGCCAAAGCCAGAAGGGCGGCCCTTCGGCCGCCCTTCCGTCGTTTGGTCGGTGCTTACTTGCCGCCGAGCGCGAACTTCTTCACGCCGACCGCTGCACCCATCAGCATCATCACGGCGAGCCAGGAGATGCCGATACCGGTCTTCTGGAACTTGATGCCGAGAACCACTGCGCCCTGCGCGACTTCCGTGGTCGCCTTCGGGAAGCCGACGTTCAGCTTGAGCCCCGTCGGCTGGAAGTCGCTCGCGGGGTCGATCGGCGGGAGAACGTGCCCGTCGGTGTTCAGCCGCTTGAGGACCGCGAGGTTCGGGATCTGCGGTGCAACCGTCAGCGTGAGATACGGCGAGATAGCCCCGCCGCCGAAATCGCTGCCACTGACCTTAGCGTTGTTCGTTGTCAGCGTCTGCGTTCCCACTCGCTGCGTGAAGTTGTTCGACTCCGCGTTGTACTTCCCATCCTTCGTGAAGACCGACCCGTCGTGCTTCTTCATGTCGATGCCGGCCGTGTAGTACGCGATGTCGAAGGGCGACAGGATCTCATCGGCGAGGCCGGGCTGAACCGAGTCGACCGTACCCTTGATCCCATCGCGCAGCTTCTGGTAGCCGGCGCTGTCGATCAGGTTGTCTTCGAACTTGAGCGCACTCACGAGACCGCCGAGTTGCACGCCGGTAAGCTGGAGGTCGCCGGGCGTCCGGACGAGGTTGAGCTTGGACACCGCGTCCTTGGCCGTCTTGTTCAGGATCGAGCTCGCCGAGGTGTTGTTCAGCGAGACGCTCGGCGGGTTGAGGTCGATCGTGCTGTTCGAGTTGACGGCGACCGAGCCGATCGACACGAACGGACCGTTCGCCGCATCGTCGAGCACCTTGACGTCGGCCACGCTCGCCTTGCCGAGGGCCTGGAAGAGGCCGCTGCTCGTCTTGCCGATGTCGGCGTGGCTGCCGAGGATCTCGAGGCTCAGGAGCTTCGTATCGCTGAGCAACGGGATGTGCTTGAGCTTGTCGAACGTGATGTTCA
>JBHELL010000060.1:0-4086 GCA_046263075.1 Actinomycetota bacterium
CCTTCGACGTACCCGACCGGCGACGAGTCTGATCCTTCGACGTAGTCGCGGCGGATTGACGCGTTGATGAAGCCGATGGGTTCCTCGCCGTCGTAGGCGATCAGAGCGAGCTCCTCGCGCGACGCGAGGATGTCGTGGAACGTCGTGGCGAGGCCGTCGCGCGTGTTGTCCGGCCACAGCTCGATCCCGAGAGTGAGCCAGTCCTCGAACTCGGCGTCGGAAACGGGCCTGATCTGCGGCTCCACGAGGCCGAGTTTAGGCCCGGCTCGGCGTCGGTCGCGGGGGCTATCATCTCCTGATCGTGCTCGAGCAGTTCCACCCTCTCACCCGCGACTGGTTCGTCGGGACGTTCGGCGAGCCAACGCCGCCGCAGACCCAAGGCTGGGCGCGCATCGCGGAAGGCGACCACACGTTGATAGCGGCGCCGACCGGGTCGGGCAAGACGCTCGCCGCATTCATGTGGGCGATCGACGAGCTCGTTCGAGCGGCGCTCGAAGGCACGCTCGGCGACCGGACGCACGTCGTTTACGTCTCGCCGCTGAAAGCGCTCGGCAACGACATCCACAAGAACCTCCAGATCCCGCTGGCGGGGATCCACAAGCTCGCGCGCGCGCGCGGGCTCGACATGCCGGAGATCCGTGTCGCGGTTCGATCGGGCGACACGCCGCAGTCCGAGCGCGCGGCGATGGTGAAACAGCCGCCGCACATCTTGGTCACGACACCGGAGTCGCTGTTCATCTTGCTGACCGCCGAGCGGTCACGCGCGTTCCTCCAGAGCGCGCGCACGGTGATCGTCGACGAGATCCACGCGGTCGCAGGCGACAAGCGCGGCGCGCACCTGGCGCTTTCGCTCGAGCGGCTCGACCGGCTCTGCGACGAGCGGCTGCAGCGCATCGGCCTGAGCGCGACACAGAAACCGATCGAAGAAATCGGCTCGCTGCTGACCGGCGCCGGAGGCTCGGCATCGATCGTCGACGCGGGCCATCAGCGCGATTGGGACCTCTCGGTGTGGGTTCCCGAGCAACCCCTCGGGCCCATCGCAACGCACGAGCTGCGCGCAGAAGTGTTGCAGAAGATCGTTTCTCTCGTCGCCGGGCATCGCACGACGCTCGTGTTCGTCAACACGCGGCGTCTCGCGGAGCGCATCGCGCACGAGCTCACGGAGATCCTCGGTGAAGGGAAGGTCGCAGCGCATCACGGCTCGTTGTCCCGCGCGATCCGTTTGAAGGCAGAGGCCGGACTGAAGTCGGGCGAGATCCCGGTCGTCGTCGCAACCGCGTCGCTCGAGCTCGGCATCGACATCGGTCATGTCGATCTCGTGTGCCACCTCGGCGCACCGCGCGCGCTCGCGACGATGCTGCAACGGATCGGCCGCTCCGGTCACCGGCTCGGCGGGGCGCCGAAAGGCGTCCTGTTCCCCATGACGCGCGACGACCTCGTGCAGTCGGCGGCCGCGGTGTATGCCGCGCGCGCCGGACGGCTCGACCGGATCAACATCCCGGCGTGGCCGCGAGACGTCCTCGCGCAGCAGATCGTCGCGATCGCGGCATCCGAAGACATCGGAGAGGACGAGCTCTGGTCGCTCGTGACCCGCGCGATGCCCTACCGCGATCTCCCGCGGGCCGAGTTCGACGAGATCGTCGAGGTCCTGTCGGAAGGGATCGCCGGGCGCTACGGACGGCGATCCGCGCACCTGCACCGCGACCGCGTGAATCACGTTGTTCGTGGGAGGCGCGGCGCGCGGCTGGCCGCCATCACATCGGGTGGCGCGATCCCCGACGTCGCCGACTACGACGTGATCGAAGATCCGCAAGGAACGTTCGTCGGAAAGGTGAACGAAGATTTCGCGATCGAGTCGATGGCGGGAGACGTGTTCCTGCTCGGCAACATGTCGTGGCGGATCCGTCGCGTCGAGTCGGGGAAGGTGCGCGTCGAGGATGCGCATGGCTCACCGCCGACGATTCCGTTCTGGGTGGCCGAAGCGCCGGCGCGCACCGCGGAGCTCTCGGAAGCCGTGAGCGAGCTGCGCGCGCTGATCCAGAAGCGGCTCGGCGACCGGCCGGGAGTGATCGGGTGGCTGGTGTCGTCGTGCGGCATCGACGAAGCAGGCGCCGAGCAGATCGTCGCGTACGTCGAAGAGACTCTCGCGATGCTCGGCGCGGTGCCGACGCAGGACACGATCGTCGCCGAGCGCTTCTTCGACGAGTCCGGCGGGATGCAGCTGATCCTGCACGCACCCTTCGGCGCGCGCATCAACCGCGCGTGGGGGCTCGCGCTGCGAAAGCGCTTCTGCGTCACGTTCGACTTCGAGCTGCAAGCGGCGGCCACGGACGACGGGATCATCCTCTCGCTCGGCGAGCAACATTCGTTCCCCCTCGAGTCGGTGTTCAACTACGTGCGAACGCCGGTGCTCGACGATTCGGTGACGCAAGCCGTTTTGCAATCGCCCGTGTTCGGGACGCGATGGCGGTGGAACGCTTCGCGCGCGCTGGCGTTGCTGCGGCACGCCGGCGGACGGCGCGTTCCGATGCCGATCCAGCGGATGCGCGCTGAAGACCTGCTGTCGGCGGTGTTCCCCGATCAAGTCGCGTGCCAGGACAACAACGTCGGTCCGATCACGCCGCCGGATCACCCGCTCGTGAACGAGACCATGCGCGACTGCTTGCAGGAGTGGATGGACCTCGAGGGGTTGCGCGCGCTCCTGCACAGGATCGAGGCCGGCGAGATCAGGTGCCTGGCGGCGGAGACGCCGGCGCCCTCGCCGATGTCACATGAGATCTTGAACTCGAACCCGTACGCGTTCCTCGACGATGCGCCGCTCGAAGAGCGGCGCGCGCGCGCGGTCTCGCTGCGTCGCGTCGATCCCGATCTCGCGCGCGGCATCGGTGCGCTCGACACCGCAGCGATCGAAGACGTGCGCGCGCAGGCTGCGCCGGACATCCGCGACGAACACGAGCTGCACGACGTGTTGCTCTCGCTCGGTGTCATGCCGGTGGCAGACGCCGAGCCCGAGCACGCGCGGGCGCTGATCGACTCGCGTCGCGCGACCGTTACGGATGGATCGCTCATCGCAGCCGAGCGTGTTGCGCTCGCACGACACGCACTTCGGGTCGAGATCCCGTTCGAGCACGTCGGAGAGGATCGCTGGGGCTCGGAAGAAGCGGCCGTGAAGGACATCGTGCTCGGCTGGGTTCAGATCACCGGGCCCATCACAGCGGCGGCGCTCGCGACTCGGTTGCGTCTGCGCGAGAAGGCGGTCGATCTCGCATTCCTTACGCTCGAGAACACAGGGATGGTGCTGCGCGGCTCGTTCACGGCGGGCGCCGAAGGCATCGAGTGGTGCGACCGGCGTTTGCTCGCGCGGATCCACCGGCTGACGCTCGGAAGGCTGCGCGCGGAGATCGAAGCCGTATCGCAAGCAGACTTCATGCGGTTCCTGTTCCGATGGCAGCACGTGCAGCCGGGCACACAGCTCCACGGACGCGATGGGATCGCCGAAGCCGTCGAGCAGCTGAGCGGGATCGAGCTCCCTGCCCCAGCATGGGAAGAGCACGTGTTCCCCGCACGGGTGCGCCGCTACAACCCTGCAGATCTCGAGACGCTCTGCCTGTCCGGCGCGGTGACATGGGGCAAGCTCTCCGCGAACGGCTCGGCGGAAGAGGAGGGTGCTCCGGCGAAACGGCGCGCGGTACCGGCGCGCAACACGCCGATCGCGTTCGTGATCCGCGACGAGCTGCCCGCGCTGCTCCGCGCGCACCCCGACGGCGGCCTTTCGGCTGCGGCGGCCGAGGTGTACGAGCTGTTGCGCGCGCGCGGTGCGTCGTTCCAAGGCGAGCTTGCACGCGCGACGGGCCGGATGCAGAGCGAAGTCGAAGATTCCTTGTGGGAGCTCGTGGCGCGCGGCCTCGTGTCGGGCGACGGAGTAGCCGGCTTGCGGATGCTGCTCCGCGGCGGGATGCGAAGGACCGACCAACGGTTGCGCGCGCTGCACGGCGGTCGCGCGCGAGCACGGGCACTGCCGGTCGGACGGTGGGCGCTGTGGGGAACCGACGCAGAGCCGATGGATGCGCACGAGCGCGTCGAGGC
>JBHELL010000061.1:0-5379 GCA_046263075.1 Actinomycetota bacterium
AGTGAGACCTGAGCGTCACTTAGGTCAACCACACTCCGCGTCACTCCGCTCGTGCTTGCCCGGGCCGAGTCGACGCGTACAGAGATCGAATACCGGAGTTCGGTGGAAGGGTTGGGGACGTTGTCAATGAAGAGGAAGGCAAAGTCATCCCAGCCTCCAGCCTGCCCTGGAAACATTCCGTTCGAAAGCGATGTGATTCTCACCCCACCGTCAAATGTTCCATCATCAGCGGCTTCAATCCCTGCGAAACACTCATCCGCGAGCGTCGACTTGCACCCCCTGCTTTGCCCCCAACCCGCGAGGGAGTCGACGCTCTGTTCGGCGCCTGCGTGGGCGGAGATGGATGGAATTACCAACAGGGTGAGGCAAAGACCAGCTCGGATTAATCGCTTCATATGGTCACCTGCTTCGCCAACTAGGCTCTCATATCCTCTCTTCTAGCGGAAGCAGCCGAGTGATCCCATTGGCGCAACCTTGATTCGGACCTCGGATCCCACAGGCACGTCGGAATGTTCCTCTGTCGGTAGTGGCACTTGAGAGAGTACGTAGAGTGGCTGATGGCGATCGACGCAGGCTGAATTGATCTCGCTAGCCCGAAGTCCTGCCCCATTCAGCTTCCGCATAGCGATGTCCTCTCGTAGTCCAATCACGAGCGGCTCCCTCACAAACCGTGAGGGTCCCCCACAAGCGATCAGCGCAGCCAGGCATGCGGCTCCCATGGCTCCCCGTCGCATCGCGGTGTGGCGGCGCAGAGACTAGTACCGGTAGGCCTTGCTCGAAGAGAACGTTGTCCAACATATGTCCCCGGATTCACATGGGTTCTCGTTCTCCGAATCTTGCTCGCGTTGGTAGAAGTACCAGCCGATTTCACCGCAACTCGGAGCACCTTCAGTGAAGTAGTCGCAGGCCGCCTCCGATGCCATCACTACCATCTCGAAGAGGTAGCGCTCTCCGTCGTGAAACTCGACCCCGGCGAGAAACATGGCGGTGATCCCTAGGGTTTTGTCCCACCCGCGTCGTACAATCCCCTTATGGCGACCGAGGACAGCGAGATCAAGGAAGCAGCTCGGCGGATCCTGAAGGCCGACGAGGCTCAACAGCGCCCGCGTGCATGGAACCGGGAAGACAGTTTCCAACGCGCGCTGATGTGGTTGTTCGTCGCGATGGCGGCGATCGCTGCTACATGGGCGCTGGTTCGGTGGGGCGTGCACTTCGTCCAGCGCGTCTGGCACTGACGGTTACGTCGTGATGGTGAACGGCGTCTGATCCGGCGCGGCCGAAGCGCAAGGGTGGATGCCGAAGTCGAACGCGGCCTGCCAGTCGATGGTGTACGTGTGTCCCGGCTCGAGCGTGAAATCGATCGAGGCCGGCGCGAGTCCTGTGGTCTGCAAGGTCACCGGCATCGAGCCGTCGCCCTTGTTCAGGACGAAGTTACCGACTACCGCGTGGCTGGCCTCGCCCGGCGACTCGTCCACGATCAACTCGTAGGAACCCGTTCCCGCCGTTGCGAGCTCCACGCGGTCGGGGTCCGCGTTGGTCGCGGGGATGGGACAGTTCCGCTGAGCGATGACGTTCGACGCGCGCGCAGCGCCCGGCGCGATCGCAAGGCATGCCAGGGCCAACAGGCACACGGCTCGGTATCGCAGGATCATGGCTCCCCCTCCAAGGTCGCTGACTGATTCGGCGGGAAGGTCGGAAAATCCTGCTAGCGCATCACAGAGCGGAAGAAACGGAAGAGCGCGCGCCGAAGGCGCGCGCTCTTCAACACCGGCAACCTACGCCCGCTGGACCTCGACCGTGATCTCTGCTTCGACCTCCGGATGCAACCGAAGGTGCAGCTTGTGCGAGCCGACGTTCTTGATCGGCTCGGCGAACTGCAGCCGCTTGCGGTCGATCTTCGGGCCCCCCGCCTTCGTGATCGCTTCCGCGACCTGCGCGGGCGTGATCTGCCCGAACAAGCGACCCTGATCACCCGCCTTGGACTGGATCCGAACCGACAGCGACCCGAGCTGCGACGCGATCTGCTGCGCCTGCTCGAGGTTGCGAACCTCCTTCAGCTCGCGCGTGCGCCTGATCGTCGCAACCTGCTTCAGCGCGCCCTTCGTCGCGTTGATCGCGAACCCGCGAGGGATCAGGTAGTTGCGCGCATAGCCGTCCTTGACCTCGACGACGTCGCCCGGCGCACCCAAGGTGCGCACCTCTTGCATCAGGACGATCTTCATCGGCTCATGTACGGCAGGAGCGCCATCTCCCGCGCGTTCTTGATCGCTTTCGCGATGTCTTGCTGGTGTTGCTGGCACGCACCCGTAACGCGCCGCGCACGGATCTTGCCGCGGTCGGACAGGAACTTCCGAAGGGCCTGCGTGTCCTTGTAATCGATGTAGCGCGCCTTGTCCTTGCAGAACGGACAGGCTTTCGGCTTGCCCTTGCGGACGAAGCCCTTCTTGTCTTTGTCGCGCTTCTCGCGACGATCTTTATCTCGAGGCATGAACCTTCTTCCTTAGAACGGGACCTCTTCGGCGACCTGCGCCTCCGAACCCCAGTCGCTTGCTGCCGAAGCACCGTCGCCCGAACGCTTCGCCTTCTCGGGCTTCGCCGTTGCGAACTTCAGGGACGGGCCAACGTCGGTCGCTTCGACCTCGACGACGGAACGCTTCTCGCCTTCTTGTGTCTCCCATTGGCGCATCTTGAGCGTGCCGGTGACGACGACGCGTGTTCCACGAGTCAGCGACTCGGCGACGTTCTCCGCGAGCTGACGCCAGACGTTGACGCGGAAGAACGACGTGTCGCCGTCTTTCCACTCGTTCGTCTGCGCGTCGCGGATGCGCTTGGACACCGCGATCCGGAAGTTCGCGACCGCGGCACCTTGGGCCGTATAGCGGAGCTCGGGATCCTCGGTGAGGTTCCCGACCAACGTGACTGCGTTCTCGCTCATCTTTCTCCACCTCCTGGGGAAGGAGGGCCGATCATTCTTTTCCTGGACGGACGATCTTGTGCCGCTTGATCTCGTCTGCGAGGCCGAGCACGCGGTCGAGCTCCGTCATCGCCGACGGCTCCGCCTCTACGTCGACGAGCGAGTAGAAGCCTTCGGTCAGATGATCGATCTCGAACGCGAGCTTGCGGCGACCCCAGTGATCTGTCTTCTGGATCTCGCCGCCCCGCTCGGTGACCACTCCCATCACCCGGTCCACGGTTTGCTGGATCGCTGTGTCATCCAGCCGTGGATCGGCGATAAGCATGACTTCGTAATGGCGCCGGTCCGCCATCCTCACCTCCTATGGTCGTGAACGGCCCCTCACGATGAGGAGCAGGGGGTGAATCGCTTCGTCCATCGCTGCACCGTCTTTCCGGAAGACGGAGCCGCAGGACCGCGCAACTATACCAGCGGCACCAGGCACCCTCCAGGGCAGACTCCCGGCTTGCGACCCTCGTCGCAACTTGGTCCTTCTTCCCACTCCACGAGCGTAAACCGAGGGTGGGACAGCCTCAGCTCGTGACGGTGAGGGTTCCGGACTCGCCGCCCTGTAGGCCGTGGTAGCGGCAGAAGAACTCATAGGTCCCGACGGCGGCGATCTCGATCGGAACGCTCTGCCCCGGCTGCACGTCGCCGGAGTCCCACGGGCATTTGACGCAGCTCGCGGTGTGCGTGCCGCGCGTGTCGTTGACGAACGTGATGCGCGCGCCTCGTGCGACGCTCGGCGTCGACGGTTCGTACACCACGCGGCCGCCGTGCGATCGGATGTGGACGGTTACGCCCGTACCGGTGCGCGGGAGCAACAGGAAGAGCCCTGCGATCGCCCCTACAACGGGCAGGATGAGGTACGGGACCGAACGTCGAGCCGCCATCGGCGGCAGATGATACGACCGGGAAGCGGTCAGGCGCTCGGCAAGATGAAACGCCGCCACGTGTAGTACGCGGCGCCGGAGAGAGCGAGGATCACGATCAGCGCAAGGCCGATCCGGCCGCCTTCGCCGAAGCCCCCTTTTGACCCCGCAGGAGCGGCAAGGGTGGTGTCGGTCGGGGACGGCGACGGATGCGCCGAGCCGCTCGCGGTCGCCGACGCCGTCGCCGACGGTCTCGCCGTCGCGCGCTTCGTCGGGCTCGGCGTATGCGTGGGGCGCTGCGTGGCCTTCGTCGAGACGACTACGGTTCCGCACATGCCGCAGTTCTTCGGCGCCGCCGAGCCGTGGATCTTGCAGTAGAAGCGGTACGTCCCCGGCGTGTCGAAGGTGTGCGGCCACGACGATCCTCTGGAGAGGCAGTTGATCGACGTTGCGATCAGGCAGAGGTCGCGGTTGCCGTTCGGGGATGAGTCGAACCTCCCGTCGACCGACGTCACCGTATGGGGCGCGCGCGAGTCGTTGTCGAACCACGTGACCGTGTCCCCGACTTCGATGTGAAGGTTCGAGGGGGTGTAGACGCGCGCGCCTTGGCCGATCGTGCTGCTCGTGTCGGCGGCGCGCGCAGGCATCATCATCCCGAGGATGGTGACGATCACGATCAGCCCGCCTGCGCGTTTCATCGCGCGATGATGATACGAGGCGCCTCCGCCGGTCGCTGGCCCGTTGGGACATCTCGGGTCTACCATCGAGCATGAGGGGGTTCCCATGTCCAAGCGCAAGTACAGCATCGGCCACGTCGTCACGAACTGGCAGGAGTACGACGCGCCGGTCGGCAAGAAGCTCCGGCTCTTCGCGAAGAACGAGCTTCGGAAGGCTGCAAGACTCAAAACGTGTTGCGGACATCACGGCGAGCCGGGGTGCTGAGCGAAAGCGGATCCGCCCGGTCGGGGCGGCGCGCACAAGGAAGACGGCTCGCACAAGCATAAGGACGAGCACGAGGGACACGGGCATGACTGAACGCGACTACAAGCTCTTCATCGACGGCACATGGACGGACGCGTCGAGCCGTGACACCTTCGAGACCTACAACCCATCCGACGGCTCGCTCATAGGACGCGTCGCCAAAGGCGGTCGCGATGACATGCAGCGCGCGATCGCAGCCGCGCGCACGGCAGCCGACGAAGGCCCGTGGCCGCAGATGTCCATCGAGGAACGCTCGAAGCGCATGCTGCAGGCGTGGCACGCACTCGCGGACGCGCTGCCGGTCCTCGCGCAAGCGGAAGCCGAAGACGCCGGGCATACGGCCCGCATGGCGAACCTGTTCTCGATAGCGCTCGGCGTCGAGCATTGGAAGAATCTCGCCGAGCTCGCGGGGAAGCTCGGCGAATACGAACCGGTTCCGTGGAACGACTACCCCGCCCCATCGTGGGGGATCGTCCGGCGCGAGCCCTACGGCGTTACGGCGGCGATCACACCCTGGAACTTCCCGTTCATCTTGATGATGTGGAAAGCGGCGCCGGCCCTGGCCACCGGGAA
>JBHELL010000062.1:0-5803 GCA_046263075.1 Actinomycetota bacterium
CTCGACGGGCAGGGGTTGGGTCACCGGATCGAAACCGTGTGCGCGCGCGCTGGCCACCACGGTCGGGAACAGGGTCTCGAGATCGGCGATGTGCGTGCAATCGAGGAACGCGCGCTGCTGGTCGAGGATCGCTTTCGCGACCGTGTGACGCGGGGCAAGCTCGTCGACGAATCGCTCACCGTCTTGGTTGATCAAGACTGCGCCGTGCCCGCGCAGCGCTTCCGTCAGCAACACGCGTTGCGCGCCGGGCGACGCGAGCGCCGTCGGATGGAACTGCATGAACTCGAGATCGGCGAGCTGCGCACCGGCTTCCATCGCGAGCACGATCCCGTCCGCGGTGGCGCCGCGCGCGTTGGTCGTCGCCGCCCAGAGCGCGCCGGCTCCGCCCGTCGCGAGCAGCACGGCACGCGCCCGGTAATCGCGTTCGGCGCGAACACCCGCGCATCCCCCCTCGTCGTCGAGCAGCAGCGACGAGGCGCGCTCCTTCACACGCTCGACGTTACGTCGTTTCACCTGCTCGCGCAGCGCGCGCACGATCTCGGCTCCGGTTGCATCTCGCCAGTGCACGCTGCGCGCGACAGACTGGCCGCCCTCGCGGGCGAGATGCAGCTCGCCGTCGCTCCCGCGATCGAACGCGCACCCGGACTCCACGAGCCACGCGATCGCGCGCGGCCCCTCGTCGCAGATATCACGCACGACAACCTCGTCGCAGATGCCGGCGCCCGCAGCGATCGTGTCGCGCGCGTGCATGCCCGAGGAATCCTCGGGGCCGACCGCGGCGGCGATGCCGCCTTGCGCCAGCGGTGACGAGCCGGCGCCGGCTTCACCCTTGTCGATCACGACGATGCGCGCATCACTCGGCGCTGCAAGCGCGGCGCACATCCCCGCGATGCCACCGCCGACGATCACCAGATCGTAGAAGTCGCTCACGCGCGCAGGCTAGCAGCGCGGCTACGCGCGCGCGTACGTCCCGACGAGCGTGCCGAGCGCGACCAAGCCACCATGCGCGTCGAGCGCGCGCACCTCGAAAACGTACCTGTGATACGTCGAGCCCTTCGGCGGACACGGCCCTCGATAGCGCGTCATACCGAACGAGTTCGTCTGCTCAGAGCCTCGAGGCGTGCCACGATCGAGGTTTCGCACGTTCGGCGGGATGCCGGACCGGTCGTAGTGGACGAAGTAGTCCGCATCCACATCGCGGACGACGACCTCGATTGATCGCGCGGAGGCGGGCACGGCAGACCACTCGAGGCCGGGCATGTGGTCACCGCCGTCGCACGTATAGGCCGCCGGGATGCGCCCTCCGTTGGCGAACGCGCGGCTCGTCACGGTCAGCGACGGCACGGAGACGCACGTCGCGAGGCCGTTCGGTGGTGTGCAGCTCGCCGACGGCCGGCTCGTCGACGTACATGCCGCGAGTGCGACGAGCGAAAGCGCGACGATGCGGCGCGCTAGAGGCGCCAGTGCGCGCGCATCCACGTGCGGCGACCGCATCCGGGGCACTTCATGTACGAGTGATAGCGCCGCGGCAGCGTGATAGAGAACGGGATCGCGAGTCGCGGGATGTCGCGGAACCGCACGGGCGACTCCCGCTTGCACGATGAGCATTCGAGGGCGAGCGTCCCGAACGGGCCTTGCCGCACCGCGCCGACGCTGAACAGCGCGTGTTTGCCGAGCGGATCGGGTTCGCGCGACTGACGCAGATGCTCGGCGAGCTGCTCGTCGATCAGCTGCGTGTCCCAGTCTTCCCTCTTGGTCATGCAGTCAGCCTCCGCGCGATCTCACGGTACGCCGCCGACCCCGGGTGGGACGGTGCGTAGCGAAGCATCGACTTCCCCGTCCGCGGCGCTTCCGCGAAACGGATCGACTTGCGCACCGGCGGGTCGAACACGGGCAGGCCGTAGCGACGTCCGACGTCGTCGAGGATCTCACGCGAGTGTTGCGTCCGCGGGTCGTACATCGTCGCGATGATCCCTTCCACCTGCAACGTCTTGTTCGTGAGCCGCCGTACATCGTCGATCGTCTCGAGCAGCTGACCGACGCCACGGTGCGAGAGCGCTTCGCACTGCACGGGGATCACGACCGCATCCGCAGCCGTCAGCGCGTTGATCGTCAAGACGCCGAGCGACGGCGGACAATCGATCAGCACGTAGCCGTAATGCATCGCGACATCTTCCAAGGCCGAGCGGAGCGCGTACTCCCGGCCGGTCCGCGTGAGGAGGTATGCCTCCGCCCCGGCGAGGTCGATGTTGGAGGGGACGAGATCCACTTCCGCGATCTGCTGGATCACCTTGCCGATCGGGACGCGACCGACGAGCACATCGTGGATCGTGAGGTCGAGCGAGTCGGGGTCGAGACCGAACGAATACGTCAAGGATGCTTGCGGGTCGAGGTCGACCACGAGCACACGCGACCCTGCCTCTGCGATCGCCGCACCGAGAGCAGCGCACGACGTCGTCTTCGCGACGCCGCCCTTCTGGTTGGCGATGCTGATGATCCTTGCCACGCCCGCTCCCCCGCTTGAAGCGCCCATCCTCTCGCACGGCCGCGAGAAGAGCAACCCGGGGAAAATAAGCGCCTACAAGCCCGCGAAACCGCGCATCACGATGAGCAAGATGTAGATGTCGAGCGCAACGAAGAGCGCCGGCCATACGACGAGCACACCGCGCTGCACGCGCGGGTCCGGCGCGCGCAACACCGGGATCAGCATCGCGACGGCGAACGCCGGGAGCGCAGCAAGCAGGTAGCGACCCTCGGCTTGCGTCGTATCTTTCGCGATGATCAGCACGGCGACGAACGATGCGGCGATGGAGCCGATGATGATGGATGCGTTGCGCGCGCGGACGGCTCGGCGCGCGAGGATGCATCCAAAGATCGCTGCTGCGAGGATCGCGCACGTGAGCAACGCGTTGAACGCGCCCGGCAACAGCAATTGGTTCCAGCCGCCGTCGTAGATGAACGTGCGGACGATCGTCCGCGGCACGAAATCGAGGAACCGATCGGCGTTGAACCAGGACACGACGTGCACGAGATGGCCGTGGAAGGCGACCTTCAGGTACGCGAGGGTGCGCGCGCGGGCGAGCGGATCGCCGTACCGCGTGATGTTGCCGATGAACCACCACGCCGAGCCCGCCACGGCGACCGCGCCCGCGACGATCGGCGCGCGCACCTCGCGCCGCCTGACGGCCGAAACGACCATCACACCGAAAACGGCCGCGATGATCGGAAGCGTCGTGTACTTCGTCAACGCACACACGCCGCATGCAAGGCCGAGCCACACCGCCCGCACCGTGCGCGCGCGCCGGTCCGAGGCGTCGAGCATGCGGACGAGCCCAACGATCGCAAGGGTGCAGGCGGCGATCGCGGCGATGTCGTTGTTGATGGTCGAAGACAGCACGAGCATCTTCGGCCACGTGCCTGCGATCGCAGCCGCCGCGAGCGCGACGTCGCGCCTCTTCGTCACCGCAGTCGCGAAACCGAACACGCCGAGGATGACGATGACCCCTTCGAACGTGGAGAAAAGCCTGAGCTCATGGACCCAGCGTGCCTGCGCGCGCTCGGCGGGCGTGTAGTCGTGCGCGACCTGACGGTGCCGCGCGGCGTCGGCAGGACCACGCAACGTCGGCTCGAACGGCTCGATACCGAGCATGCGCTGCCACACCGCGTATAGCCCGTACGCGAGCGGCGGCTGGTGCGACTCGTGCCCGTACGAGACGTCGATCGGCGGTGCGCGCCATGCGCGCGCCATCTGCTCGACGTAGATCGTGTGATCGAATTCGTCGTTCGCTTCCCAGCGCGGGGTGCGGAAGTTGAACGTCAGGCTCAGCGCGATGAAGGCCAGCAGGATCGCTGCGAGCGGCAGGTGCCGCGTGCGCGCGGCTCGGCGCACGATCGCAGTCGATACGACCGGCGTCTGCGTCGTTTGCATGTCAGCCGAGGAGCGACACGAGCTTGTCCAGCGTGCTTTCGCCGCCTTCGGGAACGGTCACTTCTACGACGACGTCGCCGCCGGCCGTCATAGTCGTGAAGGTGAAGAATGGGCAGCACCGGCCTTCGAGCCTGATCAGCTCGCGCAGCGCCGGCTCATGCACGCGCGGGACGGAGAACGACGCCGAGCGAGTGGCGCGTTCGCTGCCCACGGAGCCGGACCGCAGCACCGCGCGCCACGCGTCCGCGCGCGCGGCCATATCGGTCGCGTCGAGCGAGCACTGAAGCACGGGAAGCTCACGCATGGAGCTTCGCCAGTCGCTCCCCTGCCGCGTGCAGCGTTTCGAGCTTCTTGCAGAAGCTGAACCGCAGCTTCGTCCGCCCGAGCTCCGGCCGCGAATAGAACGACGAGCCGGGCACCGATGCAACGCCGATCTCAGACGTGAGCCAGCGCGCGGCTTCGACGTCGTCTTCGTAACCGAGATGTGAGCAATCGGTCATGATGTAGTAAGCGCCGTAGGGCTTGTAGGTCTTGAAGCCGGCGCGCTCGAGGATGCCGAGCATCAGATCGCGTCTCTCGACGTACTCCTGCTCGAGACCGGCGTAGTAATCGTCGGGAAGATTCAGCGCGACGACCCCTGCCTCTTGCAACGGTGCTGCGGCCCCGACGGTCAAGAAGTCGTGCACCTTCCGGATCCCGCTCGTCAGGTCCGGCGACGAAATCATCCACCCGACCCGCCATCCGGTGACCGAGTAGGTCTTCGACATCGCGTTGATCAAGATCGTGCGATCCTCCATGCCCGGCAACGTCAGCATCGGGATGTGCTTCGTTCCGTCGTAGGTCATGAACTCGTAGATCTCGTCGGTGATCGCGATGACGTTCCACGTCTGGCAGAGCGCTGCGATCTGCTCGAGCTCCGCGCGCGTGAACACCTTGCCGGTCGGGTTGTTCGGGGTATTGAGCACGATCGCGCGCGTACGTTCGTTGAAAGCTGCGGCCAGCTCGCGCTCGTCGAACGTCCAGTCCGGCTCGTGCAGTGTGACGAACCGCGGCGTCGCGCCGCTCAGGATCGCGTCGGGTCCGTAGTTCTCGTAGAACGGCTCGAAGACGACGACCTCGTCGCCCGGATCGACAACGGCAAGTTGCGCGGACATCATCGCTTCCGTCGAGCCGCACGTGACGCACAGCTGCGTCTCGGGATCGACCGTCACCCCGTAGACCCGCTCGAACTTCGCCGCGATCGCGTCGCGGAACGGCTTCGCGCCCCACGTGATCGCGTACTGATTGATGTCGGCGTCGATCGCGCGCTTCGCGGCCTCCTTCAGCTCGTCGGGCGCGGCGAAGTCCGGGAAGCCTTGCGCCAGGTTGATCGCGTTGCTCTGGATCGCGAGCCGGGTCATCTCACGGATCACGGATTCGGTGAAGCTGCTCGCCTTCTTCGACACCGTTATCTCATGCATCGGCGGTCTCCTCTTCGAACGCGCGCGGGAACAGCGGTCGCAACTGTGCCAGCACCTCGTCCGTTGTCGTGAACTGGATCGCATGCAGTCCGACCGCGCTGGCGCCTGCGACGTTGAGCGGGATGTCGTCCACGAACGCCGCACGCGCCGGCGCGACACCGAGCCGGTCGCACGTCAAGAGGTAGATCTCCGGGTCGGGCTTGCGCATGCCTTCGTACGAGGAATCGACGACGAGATCGAAGATGTGCGCGTCGACCAGCTCGCGCCAGTCGCTCCATTCCTTGACGTTATTGGTGAGGATCGCTGTGTGATAGTGCGCGCCGATCCGCACGGCTGCGGCGATCATCTCGTCGTTACGGCGCAGCGCGCCGAAGAGCTTCGCGCGCACCGCGGCGGGATCGTCGGGGAACTCGAT
>JBHELL010000063.1:0-6187 GCA_046263075.1 Actinomycetota bacterium
ACACGGGGAAGTCGCTGCATGTCGGTACGACCGGCCGCATCGCGGAGGCGAAGTATTCGCTGGTCGACTACAACCGTGCCGGGATCCCGCTCGTAGAGATCGTGTCGGAACCGGATATCCGCTCGGCGGAAGAAGCGCAGCGGTACGTGCAAGAGCTGCGATCGATCCTCGAGACGCTCGGTGTTTCGGATGTGCGTATGGAAGAAGGATCGATGCGCGTCGACGCGAACATCTCGCTCCGGGAGCGCGGTGCGAAAGAGTTCGGCACGAAGATCGAGATCAAGAACCTGAACTCGGTGCGGTCGGTCGGGCGCGCGCTCGCGTACGAGATCGAACGCCAAACAGAAGCGCTGCGAACGGGCGAGCCGCTCGTCCAGGAGACGCGCCACTTCGACGAGCAGACCGGCAAGACCCACTCGATGCGCACGAAGGAAGGCTCCGAGGACTACCGCTACTTCCCCGAGCCGGACCTCGTTCCGATCGAGCCGTCGACCGATTGGGTCGAACGTGTGCGCGCGACGCTCCCGGAGCTACCGCGCGCGCGCCGCGCGCGGCTCGAATCCGAACACGGCCTGACGCGCGCGCAAGTCATCTTCATCGGTCAATCCGCGGCGGCCGTTGCCTACTTCGATTCGTTGATCGGCGAAGGTGTCGAGCCGCGCGACGCTGCGGTGTGGATGTCACAGGAGCTCGCGCGCGCACTCAACAACGCCGGTGAGGACGTCGAGCATTCGCGTATCACGCCGCGCGCGCTCGCCGGCCTGATCAAAGCAGTGAAAGACGGAACCGTGAACCTCAACTCGGCGAAGAAGGTCTTGTTGGATGCATACGAGGCCGCGAGAGATCCGCTCGACATCGTCGAGGAGAAGGGGCTTCGCCAGGTTTCGGATGCAAGCGCGGTCCGCTCGGTGATCGACGAGGTCCTGTCCGCGAATGCAGAGCACGTCGAGCGGTTCCGTGCGGGTGAGGAGAAAGTCTTCGGGTTCCTCATGGGCCAAGTCATGCGCGCTCTCGGCGGGCAAGGATCGCCTGCGGTCGTGACGCAAGAGTTGCGCGCGGCGCTGCACGGGTGAGTCCTTGTGCCGCTACACGCACGACCCTAGACTGACCTGTCATGAGCGACGACCGAGACAATGAGTCATTCCCGACGGGAGACGACGAGTCACCGTCGTACGAGCTGCACCATGACCTGACCCACGAAGAACAGACACAGCACGAAGGAGCCGGCGAGCTGTTCGGCGGGTCGTCGCCGCCGCCGCCGCGGCGGATCGGCCGCGTAACGCTCGCCCTCGTCTTGGTCATCCTGGCAGGGATCGGCGCAGGAGTGGGCGTTCTCCTAACGAGCGTGAAGGCGGGGAAGTCGCTCGACCAGCTCATCCCGGCCGACGCGGCCGTGTACGTGTCGGTGCACGCGCATCCGCGGGGTGAGCAAGCAGATGCCCTCGATGCTCTGAAGGCGCGCTTGTCTCCTGCGCAGCGGACACAGGTCTCGAGCGCGATCGACAACGCGCTGCAATCGATCGTCGAGGATGGATTGTCCGGGAGCTTCTTCGCTTCGCGCGCGTCGCTCGGGCGATTCGCGCAGCCGGTGCCGAGCCTGTCGTGGAAGAGCGATTTCGAGCCGTGGCTCGGCGATAACGTCGCCGTTGCGGTGTCAGCAGGAGCGAGTCGACCTGCGATCGTGCTCCTCGCAGACGTGAAGGACGAGGGCAAAGCACGGAGCACGCTCGACCGTGTCAAGGAACGCGTCGGCGCGTCGCAGTTCAGTTATTCGATCCTCGACGGCGTCGCGTACATCTCGACGAGCGACGGCTATATCTCATCGTTGCGCACGCGCGCGCAGTCGAACCCGATCTCGGGTGACTCGACGTTCCAGCGCGACCGTGATCGTGTGCAAGGGTCGGACAGCTTGGTGCTTGCATGGGTGAACAGCTCGCAGCTGGGCTCGGCGTTGTCTTCGTTGCCGGGCACGGGCTCGATCGTCGCAGCCACCCTGCAGGATGCGACGCTGTCGGTGCGCGTCGAATCGCAAGGGATCGCTTTGAACGCGACGACGAAGCTCCCGCCGGGGTTCCAGCTGGGATCCGGTACGCCGAGGCTCGTCGAGTCGGCGCCGGCGAACCAGGTAGCCGCGCTGACTGCCTTCGACCTCGGTGACACCATCGACGATCTCATGCGGCTCCTCTCACAGACGTCGGGAGGACGCACGCAAGGCTCTGCGCTCGGAACGGTGCAGGTCATCCAGCAGCTCATCGGCATAGACCTGCAGCGCGACCTGACGCCGTGGCTCCGCGGCGAATTCTCGGTCGTGTTCGGAGGCATCTCGGCCGGCGGCCCCGAGTTCGGGATCGTGATCGATCCGACCGACAAAGCAGCCGCGGGACGGACCCTTACAGCGTTACGCGAGCATCTGCCCCGTCTTGCGTCCCAATTCGGCTTTCCCGTGCGTGTGACGCCGGGGCCGCTGCCCAACAGCTTCACGATCGAGATCGCGGGGTTCCCGCTGCTCGTAACACGCGGAGCCGACCGCGTGGTCATCTCGTCGTCGCTGCCGTACGCGCGCCGGCTGCTGCACGCCAGCGAAACGACGCTGGGCGCCGATGCGTTGTATCGAGCTGCGATGGGAGGCTCGTCGCAGAAGGTGCAGAGCCAGCTCTACGTGCGGCTCGACAAGCTGCGGCAGCTGATCGAGATCTCGATGGACCCCGAGCGCGTGGCCGACTACAACAAGAACGTGAAGCCGATCTTGCAGCTTTTCGAGGCGTTCGGGATGCGCACGACGATCGACGGCGACACGAGCCGGACGCATGCACTGCTGACGTTGGCGTCGAAATAGGCATGGCAGGTCCGCTAGACCCGAAGCACCGCAGCCGCGACGTCACGGACGGCCCCGAGCGCGCGCCTGCGCGCGCGATGCTGCGCGCGGTCGGGCTGAGCGACGACGACTTCGGCAAGCCCCAGATCGGCGTCGCGTCGTCGTGGAACGAAGTCACGCCGTGCAACGTCCACCTGAACCGGCTCGCGGCTGCCGCGAAAGAGGGGGTGCGAGCGGCCGGCTCCGTGCCGATCGAGTACACGACGATCGCGGTCTCCGACGGCATCGCGATGGGGCATGAAGGGATGCACGCGTCGCTCGTTTCTCGCGAGGTGATCGCCGACTCCGTCGAGCTCGTCGCCCTGGCGGAGCGCTTCGACGGCCTCGTCACCATCGGCGGATGCGATAAGTCGATCCCCGGCATGGTGATGGGCATGTGCCGTCTCAACCTGCCGTCAGTGTTCCTCTACGGTGGCACGATCATGCCCGGCCGCTTCCAGGGCCGGGATGTCACCGTGCAAGACGTCTTCGAAGCGGTCGGCGCTCACGCCGTCGGGTCGATGTCGGACGCGGATCCCCTCGAGCTGGAGCGCGCAGCGTGTCCGGGTGCAGGCTCATGCGGCGGCATGTTCACGGCGAACACGATGGCGGCGGCGATCGAAGCGCTCGGTCTTTCGCTTCCGGGCTCGAGCGGCCCTGCCGCGGTGGACGAGCGTCGCGATGCCTTCGCGCGCGCGAGCGGCTCGGCGGCGGTCGACCTTCTGGAACGAGGTATCAGACCGAGCGACATCTTGACGCGCGCGGCCTTCGAGAACGCGATCGCCGTCGTCGTCGCGTGCGGTGGCTCGACGAACGCGGTGCTGCATCTGCTCGCGATCGCGCACACGATCGGCGCCGATCTTTCGATCGATGACTTCGATCGTATCTCGCGCCGCGTGCCGATCATCGCGGATATGAAGCCGTGGGGTCGCTTCGTGATGCTCGACCTTGATCGTGCAGGCGGCATCCCTGCGGTGATGCGCCAGCTGCTCGACGCAGGTCTCATCGACGGCGATGCGTTGACGGTCAGCGGGAACACGATCGCTGAGAACCTCGACCGCGTCGAGCCGCCGAGCGACCGCGAGATCGTAAAGCCGATCGACGCCCCGATCCACCCCTCGGGCGGGTTCGCCATCGTGCGGGGCTCGCTGGCGCCGGACGGTGCCGTTGCGAAGATCGCCGGGATGGAAGGGACGCTTTTCACCGGACCCGCGCGCGTGTTCGACGAGGAAGCCGACGCGTTCGACGCCGTCACGCACGGCCGCATCAAGCACGGCGATGTCGTCATCATCCGCAACGAAGGACCGCGCGGCGGTCCCGGGATGCGCGAGATGCTCGCCGTCACGGCCGCGATCATCGGCGCGGGGCTCGGCAAGGACGTGTGCCTCATCACAGACGGCCGGTTCAGCGGCGCGTCGCACGGGTTCATGATCGCCCACGTCGCTCCCGAGGCCGTGGACGGCGGTCCGATCGCGCTCGTCGAGGACGGAGACGCGATCACGCTCGATATCCCCAACCGACGGCTGGACCTGGAAGTCCCCGCCGATGTGCTTGCGAAACGGCGCGCGGGATGGAAGCCGCCGACTCCGCGGTACACGACGGGTGCGCTGGGCAAGTACGCGCGCATCGTGTCGAGCGCCTCGAAGGGCGCGGTCACCGACTAGCGCGTTGACACCTCCCCCCGCGGCTGGCAGACTCCACGGGTCATGTTTTCGCTCGTAGTTATCGCGTAGCGCGCGCTCCCTCGGGGAGCCCGCGCCGACCTCTCGCTCCGCGAGGGGTTTTTTGTTAGGAGAGCTTGGATGCCGAAGACCGCGCTGCTGATCGTGGACATGCAGAATGACATCGCCCATCCCGAGGGCAATCTGTTCATCCCGGACGCCGCTCATCGCGCGCCGACGATGGGGCTCGTGCTCGACGCGTTCCGTGCCGCGGGCGCGCCGGTGCTGCACGTGTGCCGCTCGCACCGCGACGACGCGTGGGACATCGAGCGGCCGCGCGTGCCGTCGTTCGAAGCCGGCCGAGGGTTCTGCATCGAAGGCACATGGGGCCGTATGGTCGTCGACCGCCTCACCCCCGAGCCGAACGAACCCATCGTCGTGAAGCGCCGGTTCAGCGGGTTCATGGGGACGGAGCTCGACATGCTCCTCCGCCGAGCCGGTGTGACCAAGGTCGCGGTCGCCGGCGTCTCGTTGCCGAGCTCGCCTCGCGCGACGATGTTCGACGCGATCGCGCTCGACTACGACGTGATCGCGGTCGAGGACGGCCTCGCGACGGCGATCGATGAGACGAGGATCGCGAACCTCACCGACCTGCAAGCGATCGGCGTTCGGGTCGCGACGGCCGAGGAGATCATCCACGAGATCCAACGTCAGGCAGACAGAGAGTTGAGCGAGGAGCGTCGATGAAGCTGACCGGAGCCCAAGCGGCCATCAAGAGTCTCGAGATGGAAGGGGTCGAGGTCGTTTTCGGGTTGCCCGGCGGCGCGATCCTTCCGATCTACGATCCGATCCTGGAGTCACCGATCCGTCATATCTTGTGCAGGCACGAGCAAGGAGCCGCGCACGCGGCCGACGGGTACGCGCAAGCCACCGGGGAAGCCGGCGTCTGTTTCGCGACGAGCGGCCCCGGCGTCACGAACCTCGTCACCGGCCTCGCGAGCGCCTACATGGACTCGATCCCGGTCGTAGCGATCACCGGGCAGGTGCCGCGCTGGGCGGTCGGCGGCGACGCGTTCCAAGAATGCGACTCGACCGGCATAACGATGCCGGTCACGAAACACAACTACTTGGTGATGGATCCTCAAGAACTGCCGCGGATCATCAACGAAGCCTTCTTCATCGCGAAGACCGGACGTCCGGGGCCCGTCCTCGTCGACATCCCGAAGGACGTCCTGCAGGCCGAGATGGCGTGGTGGTACCCCGAACAGCCGGATCTCCCGGGGTACCGGCCGGTCACGAAGGGAAACGCGAAGCAGATCCGTGAGGCGGCGCGGTTGCTGCTTCAATCGAAGAAGCCGGTGCTGTACGTCGGCGGCGGTGTGATCCGCGCGCGCGCGAGCGAGGAGCTGCGGCGGCTCGTCGAGCTCACCGGCGCGCCTGTCGTCACGACGTTGATGGGGCGCGGGGCCTTGCCGGACGATCACCCGTTGTGCCTCGGGATGCCCGGCATGCACGGCAACTACACCGCGGTGACGGCGATGCAGAAAGCGGATCTGCTCGTTGCGCTCGGCGCGCGCTTCGACGACCGCGTCACCGGGAAGCTGTCTGCGTTCGCACCGGGCGCGAAGATCGTCCACGCCGACATCGACCCCGCAGAGATCGGCAAGAACCG
>JBHELL010000064.1:0-19179 GCA_046263075.1 Actinomycetota bacterium
CCGCACCACGGCTGCGACTGGCCATACTCTCGCAAGGTGATCGACGAGACGTTCGCCGGCATCGACACCGACGAGCGTGAGAAGATCCTTGCAGGGAACGCCGTGCGGCTCTGGAAGCTCGACAACTGATTTTCGGTCCGACGCGAGTGCCCGGATAGCATCCGGGCACTTTGCGTATCGGGCTCTCGGGGTTTCCGCTCGGACAGATGAAGGCGACGCTCGACGCGCCGCCCTTCGAAGTGATCACGCGCATCGCGCGCGCGGCAGACGACCTCGGCTTCGAGTTCGTCGCAGCGCAAGACCACACGGTGGCGCCGCGCGCGTGGGCAGCAGAAGGCGCGGGCGAGACGTGGTTCGAGCCGTTCTCCGTATTGTCGACCGCAGCGGCGGTGACGAGCCGTGTGCGCCTGCTGACCGACGTGATCGTGCTGCCCTATCGCGCGCCCTTCATGGTCGCGAAGACCGCCGCATCTCTCGACACGCTGTCGAGCGGCCGGCTGATCCTCGGCGTCGCGGCGGGATACCTCGAGCAGGAGTTCGGCATCCTCCATGCAGATTTCGCCGCGCGCGGTGCGGTCACAGACGAATCGATCGAAGTGATCAGGGCGTGCTGGACAGGCGAGTGGGTGGACTTCAAAGGCACCCACTTCGAGGCGCGCGACGTGTCGGTGTCACCGCGGCCGGCGACGCCGCCGCCCATCTGGGTCGGCGGGAACTCGATGCGCGCGTTGCGGCGCGCGATCCAGCTCGGCGACGGATGGACGCCGTTCCGAGGCAACCCGGCGACGATCAAGGCGATGCTCGACGACGCGTTCGCGCGGTGGGGCAAGCCCGATCGCTTCGACGTCTGCGTACCGCTCCGCGGCGGCATCTACAACGAAGACAAGGAAACGATCGACGGCGACGGCGTGAAACGACAGCTCGACGCGCTCGCGCGCGCCGGTGTCACCTACGTGAAAGCGGGCTTCCGCGGCCCGCGGCTCGACGATTACCTGCGCGGGATGGAACGGTTCGCGCGCGCCGTGTTCTAGAACCCTTCGAGGAACGCGCTGCACACCTGCGCATCGGACTGGTTCACGTTGTCGGGGTTCGCGCCGATCGTGTGAAGCGCGGCGGCGATCACGTGCCCGGGCGTGCCGTCGCGACCGAACCCGACGATGCACACGAATGGGTGACCCGCCGGGTTGCGGCCGGCTGCGACCGACAGCGATCCTGCGAAGTCGCCGGCAGCCATCCCTGCCCAGACACGATCGGAGGTCGCAGACGGGTTGCTCGCGTAGATGCCCGGCGTGACGACGGGGCCGACGGTCATCTGCGGCACGAGCGCATTCGTCGCCGAGGGGCCCCATGCACCGTTCGCGTTGGAGTTCCGCGTGTCTTGGTAGCTCGTGAAGCAGGAGCCGGTCGTCTGCGCGCACGAAACGTACGACGCGTCGGTCGACTTCGTGCCGGCAGCGACCGTGAGCGTCGCGACCGAGCAGTGCCCGGACGTGCCGACCGGGGCGCCGGCGCAAACGGTCTGCCCCTCGCTGTAGATCGGGGCCGCTTTGCCGCCCGTCCAAAGGGATGCGACGGCCGCGGCCGCCAGGATGTACCGGATGTATCGCATGGTTGGAAACCTCCCTCGCTGCAGGAGATTTCGACGGGCTGCCCCGGGTTCCCTCCCGGGAGGGACCCGGCCGTGGGACGTCGAACCTAGGGGTCGACACGTCGTACGCGGGCGCTCGCGGCCGTCTTCACCTCTACGGCTGCCCCGACCCTAGCCCCGGCCGTTTCTGCCGCGGGCGCACCGCGGGCGATGTCTCTCGATCGAGCGCTCCCGCTATCCTCGTCCGGTCCGAGGCGCCGAGCCGGAGGGACCGATGCACGCGATCGTCCTCGTCCAACCGCCGTACGATCCCGAAGTCGCAGGCCCGTTCTTCAAGCATCTGCTGGGCGAAGGGTGGGAGACGTCGGCGTTCGCAGAGCAGGCGTCGGTCCCCGACGATGTCGCCGCGCGCGCGGAGTTCATCATCTCCGCGCTATCGCCGGTCGACGCGACGTTGATCAAGCGATGCCCGAACCTGAAGCTCATCCAAACCCCGTCGCACGGCTTCGAGCACATCTCGGTCGCAGACGCGGGGAGTGCCGGCGTTCCCGTCGCGACGATCGCAGGTAGCGGAGCAGAAGCGCACACCGTCGCCGAGTGGGCGGTCCTCATGGCCGGCGCGGCATCGAGACGGCTCGTCGGCGGTCACGACATGCTGCGACGCGGCAAGTTCGGGAACGTCACGCTGATGCAATCGGGCGTATTCGAGCTCGCAGGCAAGACGATCGGCATCGTCGGGTTCGGCCGGATCGGACGCGAGGTTGCGAAGCGCGCGCGCGCGTTCGACATGCGCGTGCTCTACCACGACCCATTCCGGCCGTCATCCGACGTCGAGCGCCGGTTCGATGCAGAGTACCGAGAGCTCGACGATCTGCTCCGCGAGGCAGACATCGTCACGTTGCACGTTCCTGCGTCGAGCGGCACGCGCGCGCTGATCGGAACGCGCGAGCTCGAACTGATGAAACATGAAGCGGTGCTGGTCAATACGGCGCGCGGGTCGATCATCGACCACGACGCACTCGTCGCCGCCTTGCGATCGAAACGCATCCGCGCCGCCGCACTCGACGTGTTCGAGCCGGAGCCGCCTCCGAGCGACGACCCGCTGTTCGCACTCGACAACGTCCTGTTGTCGCCACACATGGCGGGCGTCACCGCCGAGTCTCTGTTGCGGATCCTGATGGCGGCGGCTGAGAACTGCAACCGCGTCGCGCGCGGCGAAGAGCCGAGTGACGTCGTCCACGAGGGGGATGCTCATTAGCAGCGGTGCCGACGTTTTCGCGCGCACGCTGCACGCGCAAGGGATCACGACCGTCTTCGGCTTGTGCGGCGACCACACGAACCCGATCTTCGGGTCCTGCGCCGAGCAAGGGATCCGCATCGTCGACGCGCGCGACGAACGTGGGGCGGGTTGGATGGCCGCCGGATGGGCGCTTGCGACCGGACAGCCCGGTGTCGTGCTCGTTTCCAACACGCCCGCCTTGACCAACGCAGCGACCGCGCTTGCGGATGCGCACGCGTCGGGGATACCACTCGTCTGCGTCACGGGCGGCGTCGCGATGAGCGATCGCGGACGCGGCCATCCGGGCGACCTTGATCAGGTCGCCATCGCACGCCCGCTCTCCGGGTGGGCCGAACGCGCGGAGCATGCGGAGCAGGTCGGCGCGCTCACCGCGCGCGCGCTGCACGAGACGCGCGGGCCGCGTCCCGACGTCGCGGTGCTCGAGCTACCGCTCGACGTGCAGCAGGCGGCGGTCGCACGGGAGTCGGTGGCGACGGTGGCGCGCGCGCGCACCGAGCCCGAGCCCGCGGTGCTTGCGCGCGCGCGCGCCGCACTTCGCGACGCGGAACGCCCAGTGATCGTCGCCGGCAGCGGATGCTTCTGGTCCGGCGCCGCCGAGCCGCTGCGCGCGCTCGTCGAGGCGGCTCGGATCCCGCTCTTCACCGTGCGAGCCGCGCGCGGCCTCGTGCCCGACGATCACGAGCTGTGCTTCGGCTTCCCGAACCTGCTGACGGAACCGGCGCAAATCATCTTCGGCGACGCCGACGTCGCGCTCATCGCGGGCAGCGAGCTCGATGTGCTGCTCGGCAACGGTGCGTTCCATCCCGGTTGCACCATGATCCGGATCGATGCCGACCCTCGCGCGTTCGCGCTCGGACGCCCCGCGGAGATCGAGATCGCCGCGGATCCGCGCGCGACGCTCGAAGCGCTCGGCAACGGTGCGACCGCGCTCCCGACCGATGCGTGGGTGAAGCGTCTGCGCGAAGCCGCCGACGCGCGCGCCGCTGCGGTCCGCGCGCGCCGCAAACTGTCGAGCGTCCCCCTGCACCCGGGACGGCTCGTCGCCGAAGTCGTGAACGCCTTGCCGACGAACGCGATCGTGTGCGTCGACGGCGGCGAGATCGCGCTGTGGGCGATCGACGCCTTCACCGCGCGCGAGCCTGCGTCGCTCGCGATCTCGTCGACGTCGCAGCTCGGCGCGCTCGGGATGGGCTTGCCGACGGCGGTCGGGATGAAGATCGCGCGACACGACCGGCCGGTGCTGGCGCTCTCCGGCGACGGGTCCTTCGGGTTCACCGCGATGGAGATCGAGACCGCCGCGCGCCATCACGCGCCGGTCGCGATCGTCGTCGCCAACGACGGCGGCTGGGGCATCGTGCGTCATCTGCAAGAGGCGTTGCACGGACGGCCGCTCGCATCGGATCTTCCGCGTTCGCCCTACGAGATGCTCGCGGAATTCGCAGGCGGCGTGGGCGACGTCGTGCGTACACCGCGCCAGCTCGCGATCGCGGTCGAGAACGCACTCGCCGCCGACGTGCCGAGCATCGTCAACGCGATGATCGACCCGCGCGCGCAGCACGAAGCGATCCCATTGATCGCCGCGATGTTCGAAGCGAAGCGCGGCTAGCGGACGAAGCCGGCGTGCCGGCGCGGCTTCTGTTTGCCGAGCTGCACGAAGTTGATCTGGAAGTACGGCACGACGAGGCACACCGTCTTCTCTTCTGCATCGGCCATGTCGCGGCCGTCGATCTGGACCCACGAATCCTGCGCATCGATCACGCGGATGACTTCGAAGGTCCGGCCGGTCGCGAGGGTGATCTCGACCCCGATCTCCTCGTCGGAGCTCTCTCGCCCGGCGAAATCCTTTTTCGAACGATCCAGGTTTGCGAAGAAGTCCTTATTCATGCGTTGAGCCTGCCAGCGCCTCCGGCCGGCCGCAAGCCGGGAACCCCTGGCCGCTCGTCCCCTGCGGGTCTACACTTCCTCCATGGCAGAGCGCATCGACCGGGAACCGCTCAGCCTCAGCGAGCAAGATGCGCTCGCGCGCGCGGTACGCGCAAGCGTCCACGACCAGATCATCGACCTTCTCGAGCGCCGCGGACTCATCTCACGCGAGGATCTCATCACATGCCCTCGATGCGGTGATCAGATCATCTTGCTGGACCAGCCGGCGACGTTCACGCTCGACCACGGCGACAAGATCTGCGCGGCATGCGCAGCCGAGCGAGATTTCATCCGGATGGTCCGCCCGGAAGACGAGATCGGCGGCGAAGGGGCGTAGCGCTTCAGCCGGGACGCTTCGAAGCGAGCAACGCTTGCACCACGGCACCCGATAGATCGTAGCTCATCGCGGCGACGTGATGCGCATGATCGGGCGGATCCTCTCCGATCCACAGGACCGCCTTCGCCCCCGAGACGTCGCGCGCACCTGCCGTGTCGCCGTCGACGACCAAGACGTCGTGCTCCGTCGAGCCGATCTGCGCCGCATCATCGGTCATGAGCACGACCTGCGCGTCGGCTCCGACGGCTCGGCGGATCTGTTTCGCGCGCTCGCCGGATGCGTACACGACCACCCAAACGGCTCGGCACATGAGATCGCCGAGCCTACCCGCGCACGAATTGGCGCGCGAAGCGGTCGAGCGCGCGCACGGCGGGAGCGACGTACTGCGTGCGTCTGAACATGTATGCGGCGAGCGTCAGCAGCGCGAGCGCGATCAGCGTGCTCGCCCAGTACGGCGCGGTGCGCCACGCGATCGCGCGCGCGAAGACGTACCGGGTCACGTCGTGCGTGACGACCTGCGGCGGTCCGTAGAGCGCGCGCCCGGGTGTCCCGGCGCCGGGCGAGCCTGGGATCGTCAGCGACGACGGCGGAACGCCTTTGTATCCGAGATCGGGAACGAACCTTGGGATATCGATCGTCGCGAGGTCGAGCCGCGCGCGCGCGCAGGCACCGCCGATCATGATCGACCCGCCTTGCTTCCCTGGACCCCCCGATCCGTAGATCCGGAAGCCGCCCGCATCCGCAACGGCGGTCTGCGCGTCGCCGGCGCCGCAGTCCCCCGATGCAGAAACGGCCGAGATCCCGAAGTACGGAGCCACGGCCAGCTGGGCCTGGTTGAGGAACAGGTCCGTGGCCGAGATGTTCTTATCGATCCCCGAGCCGTGCACACCGAGGATCGTCGTCATGTTCCGCGGCGTCGAGGTCTTCGGCGTCTTCACGACCGTCGCCTCTTGGGTGATCTTGTCGATCGCGAGCGCGCACGTTCCCCCGGCGGCCGCGCCGATGCACACGTCGTACAGCTCGGCGCTCGACGTCACGGTCAGCGTCTGGCCGCTCAGCACCGCGTCCGACCGCGTGATCGACAGACCGATCGATACGGTCTTGCCGTCCCCGATCCCGAATAGGACTGCGATCGAATGTTGCGACGTCGGGCTCGCCGCGGCCGAGAACGCGCCGTCTTGGACGAAGCCTCGCACCGCCGTCGAGAACGGGCTCCAGCTGGCCTTGTACTGCCGACACTGCGCGGAGTTCGGATCCGGCTGCGCGTGCTCGTCGCGACATGACGCCGCCGCGGTGGGCTTGTCTAGGTAGTTGTCTTTCGACGACTCCGGGATCCCTGCGACGAGATGCCCGTCCTCGTCGTACACGTCCGTTGACGGAAAGAGCGATTGCGCGAATCCCGGGAACCGCTCGGTGCACATCCCGGTGATGCTCGGAACGAGCGGCGGCGGCGGCGAGTTCCCGGCGGCGATCGCAGACACCGTCGAACCCACCGTGTCGCTCAGATAGGTCTGGACGTCTTTCGCGGAGTCGTGTGGGTCCCGGTACGGCAAGCAGTTCTGCGGGTCGTCGAACGCAGCCGTCTCCGCGATGTTGAAGTTGTACCAAGAGGCCTGGCCTTGGACGACGTCGCCGAGCGACGCGTCGGAGTACCCGACGAAAAGGTTGAGCGGGTTGGCTCCGCCCGAGTCGTAGGAGGGCCGCAGCGCGAAGGACTCGGCGCTCGCATCTGCGATCACCTGCGTTTGGGTTTCCGCGCGCGCTGCCGGTGCCCCGGCAAGGATGAACGCCGCCGCGGCGATCGCGCACGCGATCCGCTTCATAGGGTTGCCTCCGCCGCGGCGGCGAGGAACACCGAGCGCAACAGGTCGTCGCGTTCGCGCAGCTCGCTGCTCGGCCCGCTGAAACGCACTTCGCCCTTCTCCAGGAAGTACGCGCGGTCTGCGAACTCGAGCGCTAGGTCGACGTGCTGCTCAACGATCACGATGGAGACGCCCTGCCGGTTCATCTGACGAACTATGTCGAGCAGCTGCTCCACGATCACCGGCGCGAGCCCAAGCGACAGCTCGTCGATCATGATGAGCGCGGGGCTCGACATGAACGCGCGCGCCAGCAACAGCTGCTGCTGCTGTCCGCCGGACAGCGTTCCCGCATGTTGGCCCATCCGGTCGGCGAGCCATGGGAAGTAGGAAACGACGCGGTCGATCTCTTCACGGATCTTCGCTTTATCGCGGCGGAAGATGTACCCGCCGAGCCGCAGGTTCTCCGCGATCGTGAGGCCGGCGAACGTCCCTCGTCCACCGGGAACCTGAACGATCCCGCGCCGCACGATGTCGTCCGATGCGTGGTTCGTGATGTCGTCACCACGGAACGAGATGTCGCCGCCGGTCACCGGCAACACCCCGCTGATGGCCTTCAGGAGAGTCGACTTTCCGGCGCCGTTGACACCGAGCAGCGCGACGATCTCACCGTCGCGAACATCGAAATCGACGCCGTACAACGTCTGGACCTTCCCGTACGCGACGTCGACGCGCTCGCAGCGAAGGATCGAGTCGCCGATCACGCGCGGCTCATCCACGACGACGCCCTCCTGCCGCGGCGAGCTTCTTGCGTTTCGCCGGAGCGGTTTCTCCTGCAAGCTTCCGCTCGAGTTGCTCCGCCGCGCGGCGCCCGAGGTACGCCTCGATCACGCGAGGCGTCCGCTGCACCTCGTGCGGGGTGCCCTGCGCGATGACACGGCCGAGATCGAGGCAATACACGACGTCCGAGAGCGACATCACGAGCGGCATGTCGTGCTCGATCAGCAAGATAGTGGCGCCGAGGTGGTCGCGGATCCGGCGCAGCAGCGGCCCGAGCGCTTCGGTTTCTCTCTGCGCGATGCCGCTCGCAGGCTCGTCGAGCATGATCAATCGTGGAGAGAGCATGAGCAGGCATGCGAGCTCGGTCATCCGCAACGTCCCGTAGCTGAGCGCGCCGCAGCTCTTATGCGCGTATGGATGGAGGTTCACGACCTCCATCACTTCGGCTGCGCGCGCGCGCGGCAGCCTCGCCGCGGGAGGACCGAGGGAGCCGGAGCGCGCCTGCGACGAGCCCCGCGCGGATCTTCGTGTGGAACGAGACGAGCAGGTTCTCGTACACGCCGAGCGAGGGGAACAACCGTACGTTCTGGAACGTCCGGCCGATGCCGCGCGCCACCCGCTCGTAGGGGAGCAACGGAAGGATGTCTTCACCGTCGAGGCGCACCTGTCCGCCTGCAGGTTCGATCAACCCCGAGATCGCATTGAACAACGTCGACTTGCCGGCGCCGTTCGGCCCGATCAAGCCGACGATCTGCCCTTGCTCGGCCGCGATCGTTACGTCTTCGTTGGCCACGAGGCCGCCGAAGCGGATCGTGAGGTCGCGCACCTCGAAGAAAGCCATCAGCGCGTCCTCGCGCGATCCAGAAGGTTCCGGCCGAGACCGGCCAAGCCTTGCGGCCGGTACAGCATCGTGAGCAACACCAAGATCCCGAAGATAGAGAACGCGATGTTCTGGCCGTTCGGGCTCCCGTTCAGCAATCGATTGACGAGCACGACCCAGATCGCAGCACCGAGGAACGGGCCGGCGATAGAGCGAACACCGCCGAGGATCGTGAAGAACACGATCGTCAGCGAGAACTGCAACCCGAACGCCGGGAGCTCCCCGCCGGCAGAAACCGTGCCGCTCCAGTGCGCGAAGAGTGCACCGGCGAAGCCTGCGATCAACCCGCTCAGTGCGAACGCCATGAGCTTGTATTTCGCGACGTTAACTCCCATCGCCTGCGCGGTCGGCTCGTTGTCGCGCACCGCGTAGCACGCGCGCGCGGAACGACTGCGGGAAAAGTTCCAAACCAGTACCACGAAGACCGCGCACGCGAGCCCGACGAGCACGTAGTACGACTTGTCGCTGTTGAAGTCGATCGACCACAGCTTCGGCCGCGGAGCATCGACCGACCCCCCGCTGCCGGCGAACCACGACTGCTTGAAGAGGAACTGATCGCCGACGTCGGCGAACACGAGCGTCATGATCGCGAGGTACAAGCCTTTCAGACGCAAGGAGATCATCCCGATCAACAGCGCGACCGGGATCGCGGCGAGCGTCGCGAGCGGAACCGATCCCCAGAACGGCGTCTGCAAGCGCGACACCAGATCGGCGCTGACGAAGGCGCCGACTCCAACGAACGTCGCAGGCATCAGCGAGAGCTGTCCCACGTATCCCGTCAGCACGACGATGGAAAGCCCCATCAGCCCTTCGAGCAACGCGAGCGACAACGTGTCGTTCCAAACGCCGTCTAGCACGAGAGGCGGCAACGCGATGATGAGGACTCCGGCCACGAGAGCGCCGAGCCATCGCCGGTCGAGCCGATCCGCGACGCCGGTGCCGGCTGCTGCTTCGGGCGCCTGCGCGCGCTCTTCGACCTTCACGCAGCCTCCTCGAGCGCGCGCAACTCTTGATCGAGCGCGAAGAAACGTTCGACGCGGAACAGAAGCAGCCCGGCGATGATCAACCCGGCGACGACACTCGACAACGAGGAGGTGGCGGGGCTGGCGTGCAACGACTCTTGGACGATGCCGAGCCCGAATCCTCCGAGCAGCGCCGCAGGCAGCGACACGAACCCACCGACGATGGCCGCGACGAAGCCGCGCACCATGAAGCCGCTCATCGAATACACCGTGAGGACCGTGACCGGGATCACGGTGACGCCTGCGAGCGCGGCGAGCGCTCCTCCGATCCCCCACGACGTCGCAGCGACGCGATCCTCTTGCACGCCGAGCAGTCGCGCAGCCGTCCGGTTCTGCGCGGTCGCGCGGAGGGCGACACCGAACGTCGTGTAGCGAACGAGCGCGATGATCCCCGCGCCGACGGCCAGCGTCAGGAAGATGGTGCCGATCTGCTGCCAGCCGAGCCCGACGCCGCCGACGGACGGACCGCCTTGCGGGAACTGTTGCGGGACGCGCGCCTGCGTCGCGTTGCGCCAGACGAAAGAGGCGGCGCCTTGCAGGAACCCTGCCACCGCGAGCGACGCGATCACCTTCGCGAGGAGACCCGAGTCGCGCATGCGCCGGAACACGACCCGGTACGCAACGGCGCCGACGACCCCGCCGAAAGCGACGGCGAGGAGCGAGGAGATGATCACGGGCAGGTGCCACCAGCGATCGAGCTGGAAGTACACGAAGGTCGAGAACATCGCCATCGATCCCTGCGCGAAGTTCAAGACGCCCGAAGACTTGTAGATCAGAACGACTCCGAGCGCGAGCAACGCGAAGATCCCGCCGAGATACACGCCCTGCACGGCATCCTGGAGGAGCAGCTTGCCGCTCAGGGCGAACACGCTCACCACCCCCAGTCGCAATCGCCGGGATGCGACACGTGTTGCATCGGTCCCGAGGCCGAGAGCCATCCTGTCGCGCGCCAGAAACGGTTGTGACAGATCTGCAGCATCATCGTCTGTCCCATGCCGAGATGATCGGCATCGCTCGTCGATATCGGCGCGCCGATCCCCGTCTCGAAGTCGTCGAGATGCCCGAGGACGCGGATGAGCCCGGGCCGGTTTAGGGACGATCCGAGCCGGCTCGCCGCGTACTCGAACGCCATCATCCCGATCCATCCGCCGAGCGTCTGCGCGTCCGCGTAGCGCGCGCCGTCGGGGTAGTACCGCTGCATCGCGGCGATGTACTGCTGCATCTGCGGTGTCGCCGAACCGCTCCCATCCGCGCAGGGCTGGCACCACCCCCAGCCGTTGTTGTCGGTGAACCCGCCATCACACGCCGAGCCGCAATTGTCGGTTGCCGCACGACCCCAAGCCGACTTCGAAACCCACGGCACCTTCCACTGCTGGCGTGCCGCTGCTTGCATCCCGAAGACCATCGTGATGTTCGACGCGCTGAACACGCCTGCCGCGTGCGCGTCGTGCATCCCGTTGATCTCGGAGTCCATACGCGTCACCGCTTCTTCCTGCGCGGCAACGAATTGCTGCTTGACCACTCTGTAGCCGGAACCCATCGACTCCCACACCGTCTTGAACTCGGCGGATCGCTTGCGATCCTGCGGGACGTCGAGCGCCACCGTTGCGACCCATTTCGGATGCGCGGCGGCGTCCGACGGGATGTGTCCGTGCGCGGCCCATTGATCGAGCACGGTGCTCAGCCATCGCGCGTAGACGTGAACAGCGTCTTCGTTGCGGATCGTGTAGTACACGCTCCACGGCGTCTGTTTGGCGAGCCACGTCTCATCTTCTGAGCCAACGCCCGTCCACCCTTGCACGAGCGGTACGTTGTGGTCGTTCAGGTATCGCATCGCCGCGCCGAATGCGTACGTGTTCATGTATGTGTTCACGATCGCGAAAACGTGCTTCTGTTCGACGAGTGCCTTCGCGGCGAGCTTGTTCTCCGGCTCACAGTTGATACAGGCCGTTTGCAGGAACAGTTGCACGCGGCACCCGTTGATCCCGCCGCGCGCGTTGAGCATGTTCACGTAGGCCTGTGTCGTGCGGTAGAGGGGACGGCCGAGCTGCGCCGCAGGTCCGTCCATCGGCTGGATGGTTCCGAGCTTGATCACGCCGTTCGCGATGCCGTGCTCGGGGTCGTTGATGCCGAGGCACCCCGTGTTACCGGCTCGGCCCTCGGTCCCGGGGATGAAGACGGTCTTCGCGCCCGTCCCGCCCGGCAACGCGGTCGGTGCGCCGAGCGGCTGCGGGGGCAGCGTCTCCGTCGCTTGGGTCGTGATCGCGATCCGTTGGGGTTTGAAGATGGCGCACGAGCCGAGCGAAAGCACGCACGCGATGCCGAACGCGAGCGCGCGCAGTGCGGTGGAGCGTCGGCGCGAAATGGTCATAGGCGGCCGTACAGGTGGGATTCTACGCACATGGGGCGGGCCCCTCCCCGGCTAGACTCGGCCCGTGGGCGGCTCTTCATCCGAGATAACGAACAGGATCGCGGAGTGGGTCGCGCGACTGGACCCGTCCGAGCTCCCCATCGCCGTCCGTGAACGCGCGCGCGCGCAGCTCGTCAGTGTCGCCGCGGCGATCCTCGCAGGCGCGCGCAGACCGCAGCACGATGCCCTCGTCCGGGCGGCGCGCGCGTGGGGCGCGGGTGACCAAGCAACGATCCTGCCACACGGCGGCCGAGCCCCGATCACGACGGCGGCGTACATGAACGCCGCCGCTTCGATCGCGCTCGACTACGACGATTACCTGTTCGCCGGCCACACCGGACACTCCGCCGTCATCGCGTCGCTCGCGTTCGCCGAAGCATGCGATCGCTCCGGCGCCGAGCTGTTGACCGCGCAGGTCGCGGCGAACGAGGTTGCCGGGCGGCTCGGCGCCGCGATGTTGCTCGGGCCGCACAACGGTCAGATGTGGACCTACATCCATGCGCTCGCGGGCGCGTGCATCGCCGGCCGGTTCCTCGGCCTCGATGCGGAACGCATCACGCACGCGATCGGTATCGCGCTCGCGCAACCACCGTACCCGCTCGCACCTGCATTCTTCGGCCCCGACGCGAAGTTGACGATGGCCGCCGAGCCGCTCGCCGCCGGCATCCGCGCTGCGCAGCTCGCCGCGGAAGGTCTCAGCGGCGCCGCCGACGCGATCGGTGGCGAGGGCGGGATGCTGGATAAGATCGCGTCGCGCGCGCTGCCCTTCGTGTTCGGCGGGCTCGGCGATGTATGGTTGACGCAATCGCTCGCATACAAGGTCGTGCCCGGATGCGCGTACGTCGACACCCCGGTCGAGGCGATGCAGGACGTGTTGCGCGCCTTCGCGGACAAGCACGGGCGCGCGCTGCAGCCGGGCGACGTCGCGGCCATCCACATCGAGGCCACGCTTTTCACCGACGGCATGGAGCGGATGAGCGCACCGCACCGGAAGGCGGCGGCGTTGCGCGCAGCCGACGTGAATTTCTCGGCGGCATTGTCGATCGGCGTCCTCATCGCTCGCGGCGAGCTCAGCGCGCGCGTCCTTCACGACGACGAGCTGCGCGCGCATCGCGACGCGATCGAGACGGTCGCTGCACGAACGACGGTGGTCGCGACGGACGAGATGAACGCCCGGCTCGGAGGGCTCGGCGACATCGGGATCGACGCGCTCAGGCTGTTCGACCCGTCGTACGAGCCGTCGCTCGAGGGAGCAGATTTCGGCCGGTACACGATGCGGTTCCCCGCGCGCGCGACCCTTCGGACGACCGCCGGAGAAGAGCATCGCGCGGAGGTCGACATCCCTGCAGGCGCGCCGGGGCGTCCGTTCTCGGAAAGCCTCGATGCGGTCCGGCTGAAGTTCCTGCGCGAGGGTGAAGGAGTGCTGGGGGACCCTGCGGAGGCGCTCGCGTTGCTGGAGCGGCTCGACGGCGCCGTTTCGGTCAGAACGGCTGTTCAGACCATATTTCGGGCCATCGCTTAACCAGCCGTAACGTGGCCGCGCGGCCGGCCGATGATTGAGGTACATACGTCTACGAAGGAGAGCAGCGATGAAGGATCGTATCTGGGGGCTTCTCGCGAGGAGGGCAGCCGTGGCCGCGCTTTCGGCCGTGGCGCTCGCCGGCGTCGCCGGAGGCACGCTCGTCGCCACGCACCGGCCTGCGGACAAGCCGACCGTTGCGGCGTCCGAGACCGAGTCGCCCGAAGCGTCCGAATCCCCCGAGCCGGAGGGAACCGAGTCGCCGGGCGGCAGCGTCGAGCGCTTCCACGGCGACGCAACGACTCCGTGCCCGGTGCCCGACGGCGCGACGCTCGACGGCAACTGGACGCACGGTGACTATGTCGGCGCGTGGGCGGCAACCAGCGACCACGACAAGACGCGCGATGCTGCGAAAACGCCGTGCGGTCTGCCGCAGCACGCAGCAGACGCGCACGCCGCGAAGGGCACGCACGGCAAGTCCGGCGACCACAACTCGCACGGACAAGACGTGAGCGCGGAGCACCGCCAAGACGACAACGGTTCGTAACCGAACAGTTCTCCCGAAAGCCCGGGGCTACCCCTTCCCGGGCTTTCGTCGTATCCGCGGACGGTGATCCCGGCGACCTTTTCCTCCCTCCGCACATCGCCACCTAAGATTCGGCCGATGCGCGAGTACGGCTGCTTCATCGACGGCAAGTTCCTCCCGGCTGCGTCGGGGCGGACGCTCGAGTCACGCGATCCCGCAACCGGCGACGTCGTCGCGCGCGTGGCAGCGGCGGGAGTTCGCGACGCGCGACATGCGATCGATGCGGCTCGGCGCGCGTTCGACGATGGCTCATGGAGCGGCCGGTCGCCCGAAGCGCGGCGTGACGCTTTGCTTTCGATCTGCGACGCGATGCTCGTGCGCATCAACGAGCTCGCCGAGCTCGAAGCGCGCGACACCGGGATCCCGATCCGGATCACGACCGGGATGGTCGCCGCCGCGATCCAGCACGCGCGCGAGCTGACCGAGATGGCTGCGCGCATCCCACTCGTCGAGCCGCTGCCCCACAACGAGTTCCCGGCGCCGTCGCAGAACCTGCTCGTGCGCGAACCGTACGGAGTGGTCACCGCCATCACACCGTTCAACTCCCCGCTCGTGCTCGGCGTGTGGAAGGTGTTCCCCGCACTCGCGATGGGGAACACCGTCGTGCTGAAGCCGTCGCCCGAGACTCCGTGCACGTCGTCGGAGCTCGCCGCCTTGTTCGCCGAGTCCGACGTGTCTCCCGGTGCGTTCAACGTGCTGACGGGCGGCGGACCCGACGTAGGCGAAGAGCTGGTCACGAACCCGCTCGTCGACCGCGTCGCGTTCACGGGCTCGACGGAAGCAGGCGCCCGCATCGGTGTGCTCGCCGCGTCCGGCGTGAAGCGCCTGACGCTCGAGCTCGGCGGGAAGAGCCCGAACATCATCCTCGACGATGCTGATCTCGACATCGCAGTCCCGGGCTCGATCTGGGCGATGTACATCTCCTCCGGTCAAGTGTGCCAGGCCGGATCGCGTCTGTTCGTGCCGGCGCGTTTGTACGACGAGGTCGTCGACCGGATCGCGACGGCGCTCCCGCAGCTGCGGGTCGGTCCGACGTTGTCGTGGGAAACCGATCTCGGGCCGCTCGTCTCGCAACGGCAGCTCGACCGCGTCGAGAGATACGTGAGGATCGGCCGTGAGGAAGGCGCGTCCCTGGCGTGCGGCGGCCACCGACTGACCGACGGCGCGCTGCGGGAGGGTTTCTACTACGCGCCGACCGTCCTCACGGACGTGCGCAACGACATGCGCATCGCGCAGGAGGAGATATTCGGCCCCGTGTTGTGCGTGATCCGCTACGAGAGCGTCGATGAGGCGATCGCGCTCGCCAACGATTCGATCTTCGGCTTGGCCGGGGGCGTCTGGAGCCGGGACGTGCCGCGCGCGCTCGCCGTCGCGCGCCGCTTGCGCGCAGGCACCGTGTGGATCAACGACTACCACATGCTGACAACGTCGGCTCCGTACGGCGGGTACGGGCGCTCCGGGCTCGGTAAGGAGTTGGGCGAGGCAGGCGTGCTCGAATACGTGCAGTCGAAACACGTTTGGGTGGATCAATCGCGAGGCGATCAGCGGAAGATCTGGGGGCCGATGCTCGGCCTCGATCGGATCTTCCCATCGTGAGCGGCGCCGCCTCGCACGACATCGTCGTCGTCGGCGGAGGTCACAACGGCCTGACGCTGGCGGCGTATCTCGCGCGCGCAGGGCTCGACGTCGGCGTGTACGAGATGGCGCCGCACGCCGGCGGCGGCGCGTCGACCGAAGAGGTCACGCTGCCGGGCTTCAAGCACAACATGCACTCCATGCTTCACTACTGGATCGCCTACGGGCCGACGTTCCGCGAGCTCGAACTCGCTGCGCACGGCTGCCGGTACCTGTATCCCGAGAAGCAGTACGCGCTCGCGTTCGAAGACGGGCGCGCGCTCGTGCTGTACAAGGACCTCGAACGCACGTGCGAGTCGATCGCGCGCTTCTCTCGTCGGGATGCCGATGCGTATCGCGATCTCTACAAGCGGTGGGAGGCGGTCTTGCCGCTGATGCTCGATGCCGCGTTCATGCCGCCGCTTCCGCCGTCGGTATCGGCGCGGATGCTCGAGTCGTCGATCGAAGGGCTCGAAGTGCTGCGGATGCAATGGTCGTCGCCGAAGGCGATGCTCGAAGAGACGTTCGAATCCGACGCGGTGCGCGCGTGGATCGGTTTGATGGTCGCCCAAGGCGGACACCCGTACGACGTCGAAGGCGGCTCGTTCATGGTGATCGGCTCCGTCTGCGGCGTGCATGCGATGCCGTTCGGGCTGGCGATCGGTGGATCGCGCGCGCTCGCGGATTCGCTCGCTGCCGCATGCCGTACCGCCGGGGCCACGATCGAAACGGGCGCGCGCGTCGAGCGCATAACGCTCGACCGCGGGCGCGCGTCCGGCATCCTGCTCGACGATTCGCGAGAGATCGGCGCGCGCAAAGCCGTCGTCTCGAACCTCGACGTGCGCCTCACGATGCTCTCGCTCGTCGGCGAGCCCTCATTGGAGCCGGACTTCGCACGCAAGGTTCGCCGCTATCGCTCCGACGCGATCGTGTTGTTCACGCCGCACCTCGCGCTCGACGAGCCGCCTCGCTACACCGCCTCGGAAGCGGACGACGCGTTCGCGGTCGGCTGGGGCATCGAGTCGTGCGAGCAGCTCGAGCAACAGTTCGCAGACGCGCGCGCCCGGCGGTTCCCGTCGGTGCTCGGCGGGATGTCGTTCGCGCCGACCGTGCACGACATAACGCAAGCGCCCGGGGGCAAGCACACGGCCTTCACCTGGCAGCTGACGTCGTACCACCTGGATTGGGACGCGGAGAAGCAGCACATCGGCGATGCTCTCGTCTCTGCGTGGCGGCGATACGCGCCGAACCTCGCGCCGCTCGCTCGGTACGACTACTCCCCGCGCGACATCTCCCGCTCCAATCCTTCGATGATCGAGGGAGGTGCCGTCCACGGCGACATCACGCCCGATCAGATGGGGATCTTCCGCCCGATCCCCGGTTACAACTACCGCATGCCGATAGACCGCTTGTACCTGTGTGGAGGCTCGACGCATCCGATGGGTGGCATCATCGGCGCCTGCGGTCGGAACGCGGCGACGATCGTCGCGGACGACCTCGGCGTCGACCGATGGTGGACGTTGCCGAGCGAGGAACCCGGCAGCATCTGGTCGTCGCTGTTGTGATCGTTCTCCAAACCATCGCGCGCAGGTGGTGGGCGCTCGCCTTCCTCCCCGCGTTCTTCTGGGCGGCGCGCGCAGAACGGTCGCGGGCGCGCGCCCTGCGGTTCATCATGATCGCGTTCGCGGTCACGCTCGCCGCGGAGTATTCGAGCACGCGTTGGGGCGTGCCCTTCGGCCGCTACGACTACATCGCGCGCGGCGACGAATTGTCTATCTCCAACGTCCCGGTGTTCGTCCCCTTGTGTTGGGGCATCGTCGTGTGGGGGGCGAGAGGGCTCGCGCATCCACTCCGCGGCTGGCGGCTCGCGCTTGCAGGAGGGCTCGCCGCCGCGATCATCGACCTCGTGATCGACCCGATCACTCTTCGCGGGTCGGAGTGGTTCCAGGGGCCGCTGTACGCGTACCGTGCGCGCGGCTGGTGGTTCGGCGTTCCATGGTCGAACTACGGCGGATGGATCGTCGTGTCGGCGATCGTGATCTGGTTCGACGAGCTGTTCGAGCATCCTCGGGCGGCAGGATCGGCGCGCGCGCGTGACCCCGGGGCCGCGCGCGCTCGGTGGCTCGCCTACGCGACGTGCGCGTTCTTCGTGATCGTCGGTTCTGCGATCGGCGAGTGGCGGATCGCCTCCGCCGGGCTCGTCGTGACGCTCGCCCTCCTCGCGATGATCACCGTCGCTCGAGGACGGAGCGGAAACCTTCTATCGCGCTCTTGACGTTCGGGTCGGCGCCGTAGGGCTCGGCGGCGGCCAGCAAGGCTTCGGCCGCGCGCTGCAACGACCTCCGGTCTTCGAGCAGCGCAAGGATGTCTCGGCGCGCGCGTCCGGTCGGACACACGGGCGTCATGCGCTTCTCGTAGTACCTGCGGATCTCTCCAAGTGCGGGCATCGCGAACTCCAGCGTCGTCGGGCCGACCCGTGCGGCCCGTCGAGCCGCCGGACGGCGCGAATGTATCGCATGGCGCGGGCACACGTGCGCCTCGGGCCCCGCCCCGCGCGCGCGCCCGCGCCGTTGGGTAGCTTGGCCTCGTGACCCGTTGCTTGTTGCAGGTCCATGCACATCCCGACGACGAATCGTCGAAGGGCGCCGGCGTTACCGCGCGCTACGGCGCGGAGGGTGTGCGGACCGTGCTCGTGACGTGCACCGGCGGCGAAGCAGGCGAGATCCTGAACCCAGCGATGGATCTGCCGGAGGTTCGCGAGAACCTTCACGAGGTCCGCCTGAAGGAGCTGCACGAGGCCACCGAGATCCTCGGCTACGACGCCGTGCATCTGCTCGGATATCGCGATTCGGGGATGCCAGACACCGAGGCCAACAAACACCCGGACGCGTTCGCGAACGCATCGCTCGACGAAGCGGTCGCGAAGCTGGTCGCGATCGTCGAGGCCGAACGACCGCAGGTGATGATCTCGTACGGAGACGATCACTCCGGCTACCCACATCCCGACCACATCCGCGCACACGAGATCACCGTGCGCGCGTTCGACCGGACATGCAAGGACGAACACGGCCCGAAGAAGCTCTACTACACCGGCTGGGTCAAGCGGCGCATCGTTGCGCTGCACGAAGCCATCGTCAAGGAAGGCAAGGAGTCGCCGTACGCCGAGTGGCTGAAGGATTGGGAAGACGAGGGCGACCACGAGTTCGCCACGCGCATCGACATCCGCGGGTACGTGACGCAACGGACCAAGGCGCTCCTCGCGCACGCGACGCAGATCGCACCGGACTCCTTCTGGTTCGCACTCCCCGACGAGATGATTGTCGACATCTACCCGTGGGAGGACTACAAGCTCGCGAAAACGCTCGTCGAACCTGAGCGCGACGAGAACGGCGTCGAAACCGGCCTCTTCAGCGGCTTGCGC
>JBHELL010000065.1:0-12885 GCA_046263075.1 Actinomycetota bacterium
GCACAAGGCGGGCATCGTCGAGTCGACGCGCGGCGCGACGGGCGGTGCGATGCTCGCGCGCGATCCCGACGCGATCCGCGTCTCCGAAGTCATCGAGGTGTTCGAGGGCGGAACCGCGCCGATGTTCTGTCTCGACGAAGAAGACGATCAATGCGTTCAAACGCAGCACTGCGGTCTTCAACACTTGTGGATGGATGTGGAGAACGCTGTGCGTAGCGTGCTCGAGCAAACGACGATCGCGGATCTTCGTGAGCGTCATCGCGAGCTGCAACCGTTGCTGTGGCCGGTGTCGATCGCGCGCAGCGAGTGATCGTGTTCGTGTGAACGCGCGCGCGAGCGCGCGATGACCCGAAACCGTCGCTCGGAAGAAATCTTCCTAAACCCTTGTACACGCCAAACTTCACTATTACACTCGCGACTTGTGTGTGACGCTTCTCACTACAGAGAGAAGCGGCGTCACGAGGAGGTGAGGCCTAGTGCCTGCCAAGAGGAAGAAAGCAGCGAAGAGGACGGCGGCGAAGAAGCCGGCACGTCGTAAGGCTGCAAAGAAGACGACGGCAGCACGCAAGCCGGCTCGTCGGAAGAAGACAGCGGCGAAGAAGCCGGCTCGTCGCAAGAAGGCCGCGAAGCGCAAGTAGCGCGGTCACTTTTGTGAAGAGGCTCGATGTCGTCGAGCCTCTTTGCTTTGTAGGCTCTTCGCGTGAAGGACTCGATCGCGCTGGTCTCGCAAGAAGTTATCTCCTGCACGCGATGCCCGCGGCTCGTCTCGTGGAGACGCGACGCAGCCTTGAACCCACCGGCGCGGTTCGCCGCGGAGCGCTACTGGGCGCGGCCGCTTCCGGGGTTCGGCGATCCCCGCGCGCGCCTCGCCGTCGTCGGTCTCGCGCCGGCGGCGCACGGCGGGAACAGGACCGGACGCATCTTCACCGGCGATCGATCGGGCGACTGGCTGTTCCGCGCGCTGCACCGTGCCGGCTTCGCGAACCAGTCGACGTCGGTCGCGCGCGATGACGGCTTGCGACTGCGCGACGTCTATATCTTCGCGATCGTGCGCTGCGCGCCGCCGGGTAACAAGCCGCTCCCATCAGAGCGGGACAACTGCATCGGCTACTCGATCCGCGAGCTGACGCTGCTCCCGCGCGCGCGCGTCGTGGTGGCTCTCGGCTCTTTCGCGTGGGACAACGTGCTGCGCGCGCTCGCTTCGCTCGGGCACGTCGTGAAGCCGAAGCCTCGCTTCGGCCACGGCGCGCGCGCGACGGTCGGGCCGTACACCCTCATCGGCTCGTATCACCCGAGCCAGCAGAACACGTTCACCGGCAAGCTCACCGAGCGGATGCTCGACGACGTCTTCCAGGCTGCGCGCGCGGGGCTCGCCGGCCGCCGGCCCTGACCCCGGCTCGGCGTGCTCGGGGCCTGCGACTTGCCATCGCCGAGCCGCCGGCAGTATAAATTGGCCTTAGCACTCTCGGCCTGAGAGTGCTAGCAATCGGACACCAGGTTTGCCAAAGGCACCGCGAGGGCCCAGAAGGCCCACGGGGGCCGATGAGAGTCGAGGAGGGGATTGAATGGCAGCGAAGCTGATCGTCTTCGACACCGATGCACGGAGGAAGCTCGAAGATGGGATGAACCAGCTCGCCGACGCGGTCCGGGTAACGCTCGGGCCGAAGGGTCGCAACGTCGTCATCGAGAAGAAGTGGGGTGCCCCCACGATCACGAACGACGGCGTCTCGATCGCGAAGGAGATCGAGCTCGAGGACCCGATCGAGAAGATCGGTGCCGAGCTCGTCAAGGAAGTCGCCAAGAAGACCAACGACGTCGCCGGTGACGGGACGACAACCGCGACCGTGCTCGCCGCTGCGATGGTCAAGGAAGGCCTCCGCAACGTCACCGCCGGCTCGAACCCGATGAGCATCAAGCGCGGGATCGAAAAGGCCGTCGACATGGTCGTCGACCAGATCAAAGCCTCGGCGAAAGAGGTCGAGGACAAGGACGAGATCGCGCACGTCGCGTCGATCTCCGCGAACAACGATCCCGAGATCGGCGCCATGATCGCGGAAGCGATCGACAAGGTCGGTAAGGAAGGCGTCATCACCGTCGAGGAGTCGAACACGTTCGGCCTCGAGCTCGAGCTGGTCGAAGGGATGCGGTTCGACAAGGGGTACATCTCGCCCTACTTCGTCACCGACCCCGAGCGCATGGAAGCCGTTCTCGACGACCCGTACATCCTCATCGCGAACTCGAAGATCTCCGCGGTGAAGGACCTCGTGCCGGTGCTCGAGAAGGTCGTGCAGTCGGGCAAGGGCATCGTGCTGATCGCCGAGGACGTCGAAGGCGAGGCGCTCGCAACGCTCGTCGTGAACAAGATCCGCGGCATGATCAAGGCCATCGCGGTCAAGGCGCCGGGCTTCGGCGACCGCCGCAAGGCGATGCTGCAGGACATCGCGATCCTGACCGGCGGTCAGGTCATCAGCGAGGAAGTTGGTCTCAAGCTCGAGAACACGACGCTGGACATGCTCGGCAAGGCGCGCAAGGTCGTCGTCACGAAGGACGAGACGACCGTCGTCGAAGGTGAAGGAGACGCCGACCAGATCAAGGGTCGCGTCAACCAGATCCGCGCTGAGATCGAGAAGACCGACTCCGACTACGACCGCGAGAAGCTGCAAGAGCGCCTGGCGAAGCTCGCCGGTGGCGTTGCGGTCATCAAGGTCGGAGCCGCGACCGAGGTCGAGCTGAAGGAGAAGAAGCACCGGATCGAAGACTCCGTCAGCGCGACGAAGGCAGCGCTCGAAGAGGGCGTCGTCGCCGGTGGTGGCGTCACGCTGCTGCAAGCGCAGATCGCGCTCGACAAGCTCACCCTCGACGGTGACGAGGCGACGGGTGTCCGCATCGTGCGGCGCGCGCTCGAAGAGCCGGTCAAGCAGATCGCGTTCAACGCCGGGCTCGAAGGTGGCGTCGTGGTCGAGAAGACCCGGACGCTCGACACCGGCTGGGGCCTCAACGCGGACAGCGGCGAGTATGTCGACCTTCTGAAGGCCGGCGTCATCGACCCCGCGAAGGTCACGCGCTCCGCGCTGCAGAACGCGGCGTCGATCGCGGCCCTGTTCCTCACGACCGAAGCGGTCGTTGCGGAGAAGCCGGAGAAGAACCCGCCGGCGATGCCGGGCGGCGGCGGCATGGGCCACGAGGACTTCTAAGTCCATCGAGCCAGGCGAAGGGCGGCCCTCGGGCCGCCCTTCGGCATCTGTGGCCATTCACAGGTCGTGAACCGGGTGGTTACGCTGTCTCCTCCGGAGGGTCATCGACGGAGGGAGTAGGAGATGTACGGAACCGTTGCGAACGCTCGCGTGAAGCCCGGTCACATCGACCAGCTTCAAAGCGTGATGGCGGAGTGGGAGCGGGACTTCGGCGGTAAGGACGTGGGCGAGGTGGCCTCGCTCGTATACCGGCTCGACGCAGACCCGAACAGCATCATCTTGGTCGCCGCTTTCACCGACAAGGCGACGTACGTCAAGAACGCGGACAGCCCGGAACAGGACAAGTGGTTCCAGCGCCTGCGGGAGCACCTCGAAGCCGATCCCGAATGGAACGACGGGGAGATCGTGCACAGCGCCGGTTTCTGACCGGAAGCGACGAAGGGGCGGCGTGATCGCCGCCTCTTCGCTTTCACGAAAGGACGAGGCTCGACGCGCGCACCGGGCCGGAATACCGGTAGCGTGGACTCGGTTGGGCCGGGAGTAACGCTGGTCGGCGATGGGGAAGGTTCGGGTAGTCGGCAACGGGACCGGGATGCCACAACCGAAGCCACAACTCACCAAGGAAGACCTCGAGCGGTTCGCGCGCGACGTTTCGTTCGCGCGCAGCGATGCACGTCGCGTCGGTGCCGAGATCGAGTTCATCACCGTCCCGTCGCGCGATCCATCGGGTCCGGTCGATCTCGCAGAGCTGCAAGACACGGTGCGAGCGCTGTCTTTAGACGGCTCCGTCACGTGGGAGCCGGGAGGACAGCTCGAGATCGTCTCCGGCGCCTACGACGACGTTTCGGCGGCGTGCGGCGCGATCGCGCGCGACCTGCGCGCGCTGACGCCGGCACTGCGCGCGCGCGGCTACCTCCTGTCGGGATCGGGGCTCGATCCGTTCAGGCCGGAGCGGCGCGTGCTTCGCGCGCCGCGCTACGACGCGATGGAAGCCTTCTTCGACATGGACGGCTTGTCGGGCCGGATCATGATGACCCGTACGGCCTCCGTTCAGGTGAACCTCGATTTCGGAGGTGATCCCGCCGCGGCGTGGGCGCGCGCGCACCGGCTCGGCGCGGCGATGGCCGCGGCGTTCGCGAACTCTCCGTTGTGGTGCGGCGTGCCGAGCGGATGGCGCTCGACTCGGCTGTCGACCTGGCGTGGCATCGATCGCACGCGCACGTCTGTCGTCGACGGCGACGGGCCTGAGACGTGGGCGCGCTACGTCATGAACGCCCGCGTGATGTTGATCCGTCGAGCCGCCGACGTCTTCGTGCCGGTCCTCCGGCCGTTCACGTTCGCGCAGTGGATGGCTGACGGGCACGAGTTCGGGTTCCCGTCCTTCGATGATCTCGCCTACCACTGCACGACGTTGTTCCCTCCGATCCGTCCGCGCGGATGGCTGGAGTTGCGCATGTGCGACGCCCTCCCCGACCCGTGGTGGAAGGTGCCCGTCGCCGTCTGGTGGTACGCCCTCTACGAGGGGATAGATGTCGACTGTTCCGGCCTGTGGACCGAAGCCGCGCGCGACGGGCTCTCGCATCCCGTGCTCGCGCGTGCCGCGCGCGCGATCTTCGACGATGTCGTCCGCGTTATGCCGGCGGGGGAGTTGCGCGACGTCGTCGGGGGCTATACCGAACGATGGGTCGCGCGCGGCCGCACTCCGGCGGACGATATCCTCGAATCGTCGGAACCGTTCGAGCTCGAGCGACGCCCGGTGGGAGCGGCATGGATCTGAAAGAACGTATCGCGGTCGAGCTTCAAGACGCGCGCGATCGCTCTCTCGGCTTGCTCGCGCCCATCTCGCCCGACGAGCTCACGCGACAGCTGCATACCCTCACGTCTCCGTTGATCTGGGATCTCGCCCACGTCGGCAACTACGAAGAGCAGTGGCTGTTGCGCGCGCCGTTCGACGCGCCGCCGCTCGTCGGCAAAGAGTTCGATGAGATGTACGACCCGGGACTGAACCCGCGCCGCGTACGCGGCGCGCTGACGTTGCCCGCTCCCGAGCAGTCCAAGGCGTACGTCGCGCAGGTGCGCGATGAAGTGTTGCAGTCGTTGTGGCGAGCGGACCTTTCCGCGCCCCGGCCGCTGCTGTCGAAGGGGTACGTGTACGGGATGGTGATCCAGCACGAGCATCAACACGACGAGACGATGCTGCAAACGTTGTCGTTGCGCGACCGCGACTATCCCGTCTCCACACCAGGGCCGCGCGCAGCGCCCGCGGAGCCATCGGATGTCTTCGTCGAGGGCGGTGCGTTCGTGATGGGTACGACCGACGATCCGTGGGCGTACGACAACGAACGACCGGCGCACGCGGTCGAGCTTCGCTCGTACTGGATCGACACGACGCCGGTGACCAACCGCGCCTACCTCGGCTTCATCGAAGCCGGCGGGTACCACGAGCCGCGGTTCTGGGCCGACGAAGGGTGGAAATGGCGCCTCGAAGCGGGGCTCGAAGCGCCCGAGTTCTGGCGTCGCGACGGAGGTGGCTGGACGGTCCGGCGTTTCGGGACGTCGATCCCGTTGCCGCTCGACGAGCCGGTGCAGCACGTGTGCTGGTACGAAGCCGACGCGTTCGCGCGCTGGGCCGGCAAGAGGCTCCCGACCGAGGCGGAGTGGGAGAAGGCAGCGTCCTGGGATCCGCTGCTCCAACAGAAGCGAGCCTACCCGTGGGGGAACGCGTTCGACGACGCCCGCGCGAACCTCGGGCAGCGCCACTTCGGCCCTGCAGACGCGGGTGCGTATCCCGAAGGCGCATCGTTTTACGGCGCGCAGCAGATGCTCGGCGACGTGTGGGAATGGTGCTCATCCGATTTCCGCGCCTATCCGGGGTTCGTCGCGTTCCCATACCCGGAGTACTCGGCGATCCATTACGGCTCCGATTACAAGGTGCTGCGCGGCGGTTCGTGGGCGACGCATCCGAGCGCGATCCGGACGACGTTCCGCAACTGGGATTACCCGATCCGTAGGCAGATCTTCGCAGGGTTCCGTTGCGCGAGGGATGCCTGAGGTGTGCCGCTTCATCGCATACACGGGGCCGGAGATCGGCGCCGCCGACCTCTTGGTCGTCCCGCCGCATTCTCTCTTCGAGCAATGCCGCTCGCCGCGATATCAAACGCGGACGAATGACAACCCCGATGGGTTCGGGATCTCATGGTTCGAAGACGGGGAGCTGAAGCGCTACCGCAAGCCCGTCCCGATGTGGGAGGACGACGAGCTGCCGTCGGTCGCCCGCACAACGCGCGCGCGTCACTTCCTCGCTGCGATCCGCAAGGCGACGCCGGGACTCGCGATCGCGACCGAGAACACGGCGCCGTACATCGCCGACGGCATGTCGTTCGCGCATAACGGGTCGGTCGAAGGCTGGGTAGAAGGGACGGGCGCGCGCGTTCGCGAGATGGTGTCGGAGCGACGGCTCGGCGGCATCGAAGGAACAACCGATTCCGAGGTGCTGTTCGCGCTCGTGTTATCGCGGCTCGACGACGGGATGTCGAGATCGGATGCGATCGCATCCGCTTGTGTCGACGTCGGTACTGCGTTCGGGGGATGGCTCAACCTGCTGCTGCACGACGGCGAGCGAATCGTGGCGACGTCGTGGGGGAACAGCTTGTTCGTGCTCGAGCGCGACGGCGCGGTGATCGTGGCGTCGGAGCCTTTCGACAACCGCGATGACTGGCGCCAGATCCCCGACCGTATGCTCGTCGAGGCAGGTTCGGACGGCGTCGATGTCTCGTCGCTCATCTCCGAAGAGGTTCGGTCATGAGGGCTACCGACGCGTTCACGATCGAAGTGCGGCTCGGACCGCACGAGCTCGGCGACGCGCTGCGTGCAGACGTCGTCAAAGGCTTGACCGCGTCGCCGAAGGAGTTGCCGCCGAAGTGGTTCTACGACGAGCGCGGATGCGAGCTCTTCGACGAGATCACCGGGTTGCCGGAGTACTACCCGACGCGGCGCGAGACGGAGATCTTGCGGCGCGAGGCCACCCGGATCGCGCGCGTGACGCGCGCGCATGAGTTGATCGAGCTCGGCTCCGGCTCATCGGAGAAGACTCGGATCTTATTGGACGCGTTGACGGCCTGCGGCACGCTCGAACGCTACGTGCCGCTCGACGTCGCCGAGGCGTACCTGCGAGCCGCGGGGGAATCGATCGCCGCCCGCTACTCGTTGCGCGTGCACGGCGTCGTCGGCGACTTCGAGCATCATCTTGACGACCTTCCCGACGGTGAGCGGCGGATCATCGCGTTCCTCGGCGGCACGATCGGCAATCTCTACCCGGATCAGCGCGCGCGCTTCTACCGTCAGATCGCGCGGCAGATGCACGACGGCGACTACTTCTTGCTGGGCACCGACCTCGTCAAGAGCCGCGAGCGGCTCGAAGCGGCGTACAACGACTCGGCGGGCGTCACCGCGGCGTTCAACCTGAACATGCTGCGCGTGCTGAACGACCGACTCGACGCCGACTTTGACGTACGCGCATTCGAGCATCGCGCGTTCTTCGATCCGGACCGGTCTTGGATCGAGATGCGGTTGCGATCGTTGCACGCGCAGACCGCGCGCGTACGGGCGGTGAAGCTCGAGGTGACGTTCGCCGAGGGCGAAGAGATGCGGACCGAGATCAGCACGAAGTTCACGCGCGCGCGCGTCCGCGCGGAGCTCGCGGAGGCGGGGCTCAAGCTTGCGACCTGGTGGACCGACGCAGCCGGCGACTACGCGCTCTCCCTGTCGGTGCGCGCGTAGACCGAGCGTCCGGCTGGCGGTGACGGTCGGTAAGGCCATAGCCTTTCAGGAAGAGAGGCAGGGAGGCGCCATGGCGATCAAGGAACGCGAAGCTCAACTCACCCCGCAGGCGGCCGAGTTCCTGGCCGAGCCGAAGAAGCTCTTCATCGGCGGGCAATGGGTCGATCCCGTCGAGGGAAAGACCTTCGAAACAATCGATCCGGCCACCGAAGAGAAGATCGCCGACGTGGCTCTCGCGACGGGCCCCGACGTGGACAAGGCAGTCGCGGCCGCGCGCGAGGCGTTCGAGGACAATCGGTGGTCGACCCTCGAGCCGCGGCGCCGCGCGAGCATCCTGTTCAAGTTCGCCGACCTCGTCCAAGCCCACGCGCAGACGATCGGCCAGCTCGACACGCTCGACAACGGAAAGCCGATCAACTTCGCGATCGGGGAGGCGATCCACGTCGCGATGGTTCTCCGCTATTACGCAGGCTGGGCGGACAAGATCTACGGCGAGACCAACCCGACGGCAGCGGATCAGTTCATCTACACATTGCGCGAGCCGATCGGCGTGTGCGCGCAGATCATCCCGTGGAACTTCCCGAGCGCGATGTTTGCGTGGAAGGTCGCGCCTGCGCTCGCGTTCGGTAACTGCACCGTGCTCAAGCCGGCGGAAGAGACGCCGTTGTCGGCGCTGTACATGGCGAAGCTCGCGCAGGAAGCCGGCATCCCGGACGGTGTTCTGAACATCTTGACCGGAGACGGCCCGACCACCGGCGCCGCGCTCGTCGACGCGCACGTCGACAAGATCGCGTTCACCGGCTCGACGGAAGTCGGCAAGATCATCATGCAAGCGGCGGCGAAGAATCTCGCGCGCGTGACGCTCGAACTCGGCGGTAAGTCGCCGAACATCGTCTTCCCCGACGCGGATTTCGCCACGGCGGTTCCCGGGAGCGCGTTCGGGATCTTCTTCAACTCCGGGCAGGTCTGTACGGCAGGATCGCGACTGCTCGTCGATCGCAAGGTCCATGACGAGTTCGTCGAGCAGCTCGCCGGTGCCGCCGCCGCATGGAAGGTGGGCGACGGGCTCGACCCGACGACGATGGTCGGGCCGGTCGTGTCGAAGGCGCAACACCAGCGCGTGCAGGATTACCTCAAGATCGGCGCCGGCGAGGGCGCGGAGGCACGTATCGGCGGCACGAAGCGCGAGGGTACGGGATACTTCATCGAGCCGACGATCTTCACCGGCGTGAAGCCCGACATGCGCATCGCGCAGGAAGAGATCTTCGGTCCGGTGCTTTCGGTGCTGTCGTTCGACGACGTCGACGAGGCCATCCGGATCGCCAACGACACGATGTACGGGCTGGCGGCCGCAGTGTGGACGAAGGATCTCTCGACCGCGCACAAGGTCGCGCGCGGGCTGCGCGCGGGAACCATCTGGGTCAACCAGTACGGACCTTCTGATCCGGGGGTGTCATTCGGCGGATACAAGCAATCCGGATTCGGGCGCGAGCTCGGCGTGCATTCCATCGAGACCTACACGCAGACGAAGAGCGTCTGGGTGAAGATGTAGTGCGCGCGGCGATCCTCGAAGAAGTCGGCAAGCCGATCGTCGTCGACGACGTCGAGCTCGGCTCGCCTCGTCAGGGCGAGGTTCGGGTGCGGATCAAGGCGACCGGCGTTTGCCACTCGGACCTCTCGTTGCAGAACGGCACGCTCCCGTGGCCGCTGCCGTCGGTGATCGGTCACGAAGGGGCCGGCATCGTCGCCGAGGTGGGCGAGGGCGTTCACGGCATCCATCCGGGGGATCACGTCGTGATCAGCTGGGTGCCGATGTGCGGGACGTGCTTCTTCTGCTCGCGCGATCAAGCGCATCTTTGCGCGCACTTCCGGACCTCCTTCGGCCGGATGGACGACGGCACGTCGCGACTGTCGCGGAACGGCCAAGAGCTGTGGCACGGCATCAATGCTGCGACCATGGCCGAGGAATGCATCGTGCGCGACAACCAGCTCGTCGTGATCCCTCAGGAGATCCCGTTCGAGTCGGCCGGATTGATCGGGTGCGGAGTCCTCACCGGTGTCTTCGCCGCGATCAACACAGCCGGCGTGCGCGCGGGGGAGCGCGTCGCCGTGATCGGGTGCGGCGGCGTCGGCCTGAACGTGATCCAGGGCGCGCGGCTCGCCGGCGCGTCTGTGATCGTCGCGATCGACCCCGTGCCGTCGAAGCGAGAGGCGGCTCTGAAGTTCGGAGCGACGCACGTGTGCTCGCCGGACGAAGCCGACGAAGTTACCAAGCAGCTGACGGAGGGCGTACGGCCCGACGTCGTGTTCGAGGTCGTCGGTAAGACGATGCTACAGCGGCTGGCGTTCGATCTCGTTCGTCCCGGCGGTCGAGCCGTGATGGTCGGCGCGGCTCCCGTGATGGACGAAGTGTCGTTCCCCGCGATCGGCTTCCTCGTGCAGGAGAAGACGATCAAGGGGTGCTACTACGGCTCGTGTAACCCGCGGCGCGACGTGCCGAAGGTGATCGAGTGGATGCGTGCGGGCAAGCTCGACCTCGCGGGACTCGTCACGCACACGGCGCCGCTCGACGCGATAAATGACGCGTTCGAAGCGATGCAGGCGGGAACCACGCTGCGGACGGTGTTGATCCCGTAGTACCGCGCGGGCGCGCCGTCGGCACGCCTCCATGGATATCGCGGGTTGGACCGGGAACAATGGGGGGCAGCGATGGTCGCCTCCGAACACCCCGTGGATGAGGTCGAGCCCGTCCGCCGGCGCGCGCGGGTTCCCGAGATATTCCGCGAGCGGCGCGCGCTGATCGCGCTCGCCGTAGCGCTGCCGGTTGCCGAGCTCGGGATCTTGCACGCGACCGGCTCGCGGTCGGGGATGCCGATGGCACCGCAAGTGACCGCGCCTTCGCCGTTCGGTTTGTTCCACGATCTTCGATGGCTGCTCGTCTATCACTATTCGTGGCTCTCCTTCACGTTCGAGGCCGCGGCGATGCTGATCTTCCGCGCGCTCGTCGCGACGATGATGGTCCGCGCTGCGTGGCCCGGGTCGCTCGACAAACCTTCGTTCGCCGTCGCGTTCCGGCGGTCGCTGCTATTCACGCTCGTTTCCGCCGTGCTGTTGCTGCCGTGGGCAGGGTTGTTGTTCGGGATGGCGATAACGCCGGTCTCGTGGCTGTTCTTCGCCGCGATCCCGCCGATGGTTCTGCTGGCTGTGCTCATCCATCCTGCCGCGGTGAAGAGCGTGTTGCGGACCGGCCCGACCCTTCGCAGCGCAGGATGGATGGTCCTCACGTTCGTCGTGATGAGTCTCTCGGGCGCGGCGATCTCGTTGGTCGCCTCGCCGCTCACCTATTTCGCAGCGGCCGCAGGCGGGCTCTACAACGCATGGGCGTGGAACGGGGTCGTGCGGTCACTGACGGGTCGCGAGTCGCCGCGGCTCCTTCAGCGGCTCGTCGCGCCGGCCGGCGTTGCGCTGCTGATCATCGCCGTGGTTGCGGGAAGCGCGATCGGCTTCAGCATCGTTCACGACTCGTCGCGCTTGCGCAGCGCCGCGGCGCAAGGTGTCGCGCGCGCGGCATCGTCGGGCGGCACGCCGGTCCTCGTGGTGCGAGGGTTCGGCAGCAGCTGGAACGGTCATGCGAGCCACGTGTTCTCCGGTCCGTTCGACGAGCGACGATTCTCGTACGCCGGCACGGCGGCGGACGGCTCGCCGATGCCGTACGCGCCGTCGGACACGGAACGGTCGCTCGATGAGCTCGTCGCGTCGATGGATCGCCAGGTGCGCGCGCTCTCCGCGGCTGCGGGCAAACCGGTCAGCGTCGTCGCCGAGAGCGAAGGTGCTCTCGTCGCGAAGGCGTACATCGCAGCGCATCCGCGCGCGCCCGTGCAACGGTTGATCATGCTTTCGCCGCTTATCCGTCCCGGACGTGTCTATTACCCGCCGGCCGGGCGGCAAGATTGGGGCGTCGCAACGGCGATCGAGCTCCGGGGTCTCGCGCGCGCGATCGGTGCGATATCGACGCTTCGCATCTCGCCGCAGTCTCCGCTGCTCCGCGACATCACGGACGAGTCGCCTGCACTGCAGCGCGCGCTCGAATGTCCGGTGGCCGGCATCCCCGAGCAAGCGATCCTGCCGCTCGCCGACAGCGTCGTCGCGCCTTACACGCAGACGACGTCGATCCCGATCGCTATCGTCCCGGCGTTCCACGGGGGGCTGATCGGCGACGGGCGTGTGAAGAAAGCGATCGTCGCCGAGCTGACGACGGGAACGCTTCCCAACTTCGGCGCGTGGACGCGCGCGAACGCATTCATCCGCGCGGCGTCGGGAGCCTGGCAGGTACCCAACCTCGCCCCGACGTTTTTCCCGCGTGGCGCGGCGACGCTCGCGTGCTAGTAGCCCGTGCGTTCGTCGTAGCCGCCGACGCGGCGCGCGCGCCTCTCGCTTGCGGCGTAGAGCATCCACGACAGCCCGCACAGGATCGCCGTCAGCGCTGCGAGCGTTCCGAGCACGCCCGCATCTGAAGTCGCCGGGAACTGACGCGGGGCGTACGGCGTCAATCCGCGTCGCGTCGCTTCGAGCCACCACGACAATGGCAGCGCGCGCGCGACCCATTCGAGCCCGGCAGGCAGGATCGTGATCGGATAGATCGCACCGCTCAGCAGGTACAGCCCGGCAGCGACGCCGTCGGGGAGGCTCCACGATTCGTGCGACGCGTGCAGGACGCCTGCGCAGGAAACGAGGCCGAGCGCGGTGACGGCGACACCGCCGAGGATCATCGCGGCGAACGTGTACGAGACCGACAGAGGCGAAAGCGTTAGCTGCACGTGCAGGCCGTACCGGCCGATGATGAGCGTCACGACCGCCGACACGATCGCCACGGCGACGAGCTGGGCCAGCGCGCGCCCGATCAGGTACACGC
>JBHELL010000066.1:0-6821 GCA_046263075.1 Actinomycetota bacterium
GCTCGACCGAGCGCGGGCACTTGTAATGCGCGAGACGTTCGCGTGCGAACGCGATCAGCTGCTCGGGGTCGAGCGGCGCGCGCGGCTCGACGATGGCATGGACGGCCTCGCCGAACCCGTCGTCGGGGATGCCGATCACGGTGACGTCGCCGACGCCGGGGTGTTGGTACAGCACCGCTTCGACCTCCGCCGGATAGACGTTCGCCCCGCCCGTGATGATCATGTCGTGCGCGCGGTCGGTTAGGAACAGGTACCCGTCGTCGTCGAGGTAGCCCATGTCGCCGACGGTGAAGAGGTCACCGCGCCACGCGGCCTCGGTCTTCGCGGCGTCGCCTTTGTACGAGAAGCGCGCGCCGCTCGCATACACGATCCCGACCTCGTGAGGCGTGCACTCGTTGCCCTCGTCGTCGAGCACCTTCACCGATTGGCCCGGCCACGCCCGCCCGACACTTCCGGGCTTCCGCTGCCACTCCTCCGCCGTGATCATGGTCGCCATGCCTTCGGTCATCCCGTAGTACTCCCACACCACGCCGGGCGGGAACAGGCCCATGATCTTTCGCTTCACGTCGACGGGGCACGGTGCAGCGGCGTGTAAGACGCGGCGGAGGCTCGACAGGTCGTATCGATCCGCATCGTCGACCGCGAGGATCCGAACGAAATTGATCGGAACCATATGGCTCCACGTCACGCGCTCGTCCTGGATGAGCCGCAACGAGTCTTCGGCATCGAAGCGCTCCATGAGCACCACCGTCTGCCCGAACAGCAAGGCGTAGTGCGAGTAGGCGCACGGCGCAGTGTGGTAGAGCGGCCCGCACGCGAGGTGCACGTGGTCGGATCCGTCGATGCCGAACCGGGCGCAGAGCGCGCGCGCACGTTCGATCGCGACGTCGGAGGGCACGCGCGCGCGCTCCACAGCTTTCGGACGTCCCGACGTGCCGCTCGTGTAGTAGCGGAAGGTGACGGGCCTCGCCGTTCCTCGTCGCCGAGCCGGGGCGGCGACACGCGCTTCACGGTACGCGCTCAACGTGAGCGAGGTTCCGGCGACCGGCGCGCCGTCCTCGGCGATGAGCAACGCTGCTTCGGAGTCGGTCACCATGTGTTCCACCTCGTCGCGCATGAACCGCCACGACACGGGGACCACCTCGATGTCGAGCCGTGCCGCCGCGTGTGTGAGCTCGTAGAACTCGGGCCGGTTGCGCAGCCCGACGGCGATGGGACGGCCGTCGCCCGACGTGAGCTCGGTGAGGACGGTGGTCGCGCGCGCGATGCGATCGTCGAACTCGACGTAGGAGATACGTTCGTCGCCGAAGACGATCGCCGTCTTCGACCCGTCTCTGCCTTCGAACACCGCCACGGCGTGACCGTAGCATCATCGTTGCGCATGGACTTCGACGACGCACCATCGGACGCTTCGTTCCGCGCCGAGCTTCGCACGTGGCTCGACGCGAACCACCCGGGTACACCACCCGGCGGCGACGAAGCGTTCGAGTGGCGGCGCTTGTGGCAACGCCGGCTCGCCGATGGGGGATGGGCGGCGCCCGGATGGCCCCGCGCGTGGGGCGGACGCGACGCGTCGGTATCGCAGCTCGTCGTGTTCGAAGAAGAGCTCGCGGCCGCAGGATTACCGCCCATCGCGAACGCGATCGGGGTGTGGAACGTCGGCCCGGCGATCATGGAGCACGGCACCGCCGAGCAGAAGCAGCGGTGGCTGGCTCCGATGCTGCGCGCGGACGAGATCTGGTGCCAGGGGTTCAGCGAGCCGGGTGCGGGATCCGACCTCGCAGCGCTTGCGACACGCGCGACGTTGGACGGCGACCTCTACCGCGTGAGCGGCCAGAAGATATGGATCTCCTACGGGACGCGCGCGGACCGCTGCTTCCTGCTGTGCCGCACGGGATCGGCGACGGATCGTCGAGCCGGGATGCTCGTGCTCGTCGTGGACCTGCGCGCGCCGGGGGTGATCGTGCGCCCATTGCGGGACGCGACCGGTGGCGCCGGGTTCAGCGAGATCTTCTTCGACGACGTCGCCGTGCCGGCGGACGATCGCGTCGGCGATGACGGGTGGCGTGTCGCGATGTCGACGCTCACGCACGAACGCATCGGAACGATCACGTACGGGATCCAGCTGCGGCAGAAGTTCGAGCGCTTGCTTGCGACGCGCGGGCTGTTCCCTCTCGATCCGTTCCTCGAGCAGCAACTCGCGGCGGTGTGGGTCGACGTCGAGGTCATCCGGCTGACGGCCCTGCGCGCGCTCACGCGCGCGGCGCGCGGGCTCGAGCCGTGGCCGGAGGTCCCGATCGGAAAGCTGTTGTGGTCGACCGCATCGCAGCGTCTCGCCGAGATCGCGGTGCGGGCGCTCGGCGTGGATTCGGATTGGACGCAGGACCTGGTGTGGTCACGGATGACGACGATCGGCGCCGGAACGACCGAGATACAGAAGAACGTCTTGGCGGAGCGCGCGCTGGGCTTTCCGCGCTAAGGCCGGTCTCCCTTGAAGCGCGCGATCCCTGCCGCTCCGTCGACCGAGCCCGGCTTCACGAACTCCGATTGCTTGGTCAGGGCATCGAGCAGCGGCATGCCGTCCGTTCCGAGCGCCGCCTGTTTGATCGCGCGCAGCGTCGCCGGCGAGTTGCGCGTGATCATCTCTGCGGTCGCCCGCGCGAGCGGCATGAGCTCGGGGAGCGGCACGGCTCTATTGACGAGCCCGATGCGCGCGGCTTCGACCGAGTCGATCTTGTCACTCGTGAGCAATAGGTACATCGCGTGCGGCCAGGCGAGCCGGCGAGGTGCGCGCACGGCCGAGCCGCCTGCGGGGAACAACCCGAGGCTCGCTTCGGTCAGCGCGAAGGTCGCGTGGTCGGCGGCGTATCGGACGTCGCATGCAAGCAACAGCTCGACGCCGCCTGCGACACACGCGCCGTTCACGGCCGCGATGAGCGGCTTCATGGTCAGACGTTCGGGGAAGAACGCCTCATGCGTCGAGCCCGCATCGGTCCACGACTCTTTCAGGTCGGCGCCTGCGCAGAACGCTCGATCTCCGGTCCCGGTGAGGATCACCGCGCGGACGGCATCGTCGTCTTCCGCATCGCGCCATGCGCGCGCGAGCGCATCGAGGGTCGGCAGCGCGAGCGCGTTGCGGCGTTCTGGACGGTCGAGCGTGATCGTCGCGATCGATCCGTCGACCTCGTAACGCAGCCCGCTCACGAAGCGAACCTACTACAGGCGATCGATGAAGGACTCGACGGGCGTGTCCGGCTCGCCGGTCGCACGGAACGCGACGATGTCGTCATTGAGGAAGCCGGTTCGTTCCTCGCGCCACACCGCTTCGACGCGCATGCCCATGCGCGCGTCGGACGGCTCGACGTCGAGGATGTGAAGGAGCGATGTGTCTGCGCCGTCGAGCAGCACGCGCGCGAGCACGTACGGCAGCTTCATCTGCTGCCCGTGGAACGGGACATTCACGAGCACGAAAGTCGTGACGGTGCCGCGATCGGAAACGGCGACCCAGTCTTCCGTCGCGGCCCAGCAACGCGGGCACGCGATCGTCGGCGGGACGAGGACCATGCGGCAACTCGTGCAGCGAACGCCGTGGATGGTCCGGTCGAGCCGGATGCAGTCGAAGAAGCGCGACATCAGCCTCCCGGCCGAGAGTGAGTAGGGGAGTGAGACGTTCCGCTCGAAGATCTCGTTCGTGCGCTCGTCGCGCGCGCGTGGTACCCCCTGTTCTTCGGGGGGCTCGCCGGGCTCGAAACTCTCGAGGTCCCTGATCGAACCGATCCGGTCGCGACTCCAGACCGCGCGCACGCGCGTGCCCGGTGCGACGTCGGCGCCCGCGACGTGGATCAGATCTGTGTCGGCTCCGTCGAGCCGCACCAGCACCCACGAGAACGGCACCGGCAACGGCGACAGCGGCGTCGGCTCGTGCGCGCGCACCGCCATCGTGACCTGGCCCCCCGGCCCCACTTCGACGAGCTCGCCCGACGAACCGGCGCAACGTTCGCACCACTCGCGCGCCGGCACGTTGACCGACTCGCACGACGTGCAGCGCGCGCCGAGGATCACCCCGCCTGATAGCGCAGCCAGCGCCCCCCCGACGAGCGGCCCCGTCGAGTGCGTGTACGGGAAGCCGATATCGATCGACGAGTGAACGAAGCTCACGGCGCCTCCGACGAAAGGACCATGCAGGCGTGATACGACAATGTGCCGCCGTACGCGTGTCCGAGCGCCGTCCGGGCGCCTTCCACCTGACGCTCGCCTGCGCGCCCCATCACCTGCAGCGCCGCTTCTGCCATCCGGAGCATCCCCGATGCGCCGATCGGGTTGGTGGACAGCACGCCGCCCGACGGGTTCACAGGCACCCGTCCTCCCATCGATGACTCGCCGCGATCGAACATCCGCCATCCCTGTTCGGACCCGCAGAGCCCGAGCGCTTCGTACAACAGCACTTCGATCCAGCTGAACGGTTCGTAGATCTCCGCGACATCGATCGCGCGCGCCGGCTCGTCGATTCCGGCCTGCGCGTACGCGCGCGCCGCACATGTCGTCCCCGACGCAGGATGGAGCACATCTCGCCCCGGGTACGCGAGCGCCTCTGCCTTCGTCGAAACGCCGCGCACCCACGCCGAGCCGCGCGGCGCCGACGCCGCATCGACGAACACCATCGCGCAGGCGCCGTCCGATTGCGGGCACGACTCCAAACGGCGGATCGGATCCCAGAGCATCGGCGACCCGAGCACGTCGTCGAGCGTCAGCTGAAGCTGCAGATGTGCGAACGGGTTTCGGCGCGCGTTCTCGCGCGCCTTCACGGCGACGCGTGGCCCGATCTCGGCCGGTGCGCCGGTGCGTTCGATGTACGCTCGGCAGATCGGTGCGAACGCCGCGCCCGCGCCTGCGCCGAACGTTCGCCCCCACGGATTCGTCGGCGAGAGTCCCCACATCGCTTGCGATTCGGAGTGCTTCTCGAACCCGACGGCCAGCACACGCCGGTACATCCCCGACGCGACGTGCAGGGCCGCCGTGACCGCGGTCGCGCCGCCGACCGAACCCATCGTGTGCACACGCAGCAACGGTTTCCCCATCGCGCCGAGCGCGCCGGCGAGCGACCAGTCCGGCATCATCACGCCTTCGAAGAAGTCCGGCGCCGTCCCGAGCACCACCGCGTCGATGTCGTGGGGGTCGACCGCCGCATCGGCGAGCGCGCGCGCCGTCGCTTCTCGGATCAGCCCGGCGAGCGAGACATCCTTGCGCGCCGACGAATGCTTCGTCTGCCCGACCCCTGCGATCGCCACGGGGTTCACGGCTCGAGCATCCAGACGATGTTCGACTGCAACGCGTGTCCGGCGGTCGCATGCGCCAGCGCGCGCACGCCGCGCGCGCCTGCCTGCGTCGCTGCATCGCCGAGCCGGACCAGCCCGGTCGCCATGATCGGATCGGCCGCGAGCGGTCCGCCCGAAGCGTTCACCGTTGAACCGTTGAGAGAGAAGATGTCCCGGAGCATCAGCTCGTGATGCGGGAAGCGGGTATGCAGCTCGGCGATGTCGACGGACGTGAAGCCTGCCATCGACCATGCGCGTTCAAAGGCGACGCGCGCGCTGGACGCGTCGGTCACGACGCGCGCGCCGATCGAGGCGGCATCCGTTGCGTGCGCGACGCCGGCGATCCATGCGAGCGGTTCCGTTCTGGGAGTGATCGTCATGACGAGCGCGCACGCGCCGTCGGTGACCGGCGGCAGGTAGGAGCGGCGAAGCGGCTCGACGACGAACGGTGAATCGAGCGGCGGTCGTTCGAAGGCCGTCGACACGAACGGATTGCGCGCGCCGCCGGCACGCGCGCGTTCCACCACGGCGCGCAGCGTTGCATCGTCGAAGCCGCATGCGCGCGCCTGCAACGCAGCGATCGCAACGTCGTCGAGCCCAAGTGGCGACTCGTAGAACGGATCGAGCGTTGCGTTCATCACGTGCGCGAGGGATCCTTCGGACGACTTCCCCCACGCGATAACGATCGCAGAATCCACGTCGCCGGACTGGATCCGGATCCACGCGTCGTACGCGGCCCACGCGCCGTCTCCTTCGATGTGTGATTCCTCGATCGGCGGGACGGCGCCGGCCACGTCGAGCGCGAATCCGAACGAGAACGGACGCCCTTCGAGCACGTCTGCGGACCCCGCGGTGGTGTACGCGATCTCGTGCCGCTCGAAGCCGCAGGCGGCGACGGCGTCGCGGACGACCGGATAGACCAGCTCTGCCGGCGTTGCGTCATCGCGGCGCGGTGAATGCACCGATTGCGCAACGGCAACGATCGCGACGCGTCGCATCAGGTGCGCATGCTACTTCGCCGGTTGGCGCGCGCTCGCACCTGTGTGGTCGAATCTCTCGCGAACAGGAGGTTCTCATGCGGGGCGGATCGATCGCTGCCAAGTGGCTGAAAGCGCAAGGGGTGACGCACGTGTTCGCGCTCGTCGGCGAGCACGTCCTTCCTTTCATCGACGGATGTAACGCGGAAGGGATCACCGTCATCGGCACGCGCCACGAGCAGGGGGCCGTCCTCGCGGCCGAGGCTTTTGCGAAGGTGACGGGGAAGCCGGGCATCGCGTGCGTGACCGCGGGACCTGGCGTCACGAACGCGGTCACCGGACTCGCGGTTGCGAACACGAGCGGCTCGCCGGTCATGTTGATCGCCGGACGTACGTCTACGAGCAAGCGGTACACCGGCGCCTTCCAAGACATCGACGGCAGCGCCGTCGTCCGCGCGGTCACGAAGTGGTCCGACATCGTCACGGAGACCGAGCGCATCCCGTACTTCCTCGAGCTCGCGTGGCGTCG